>JAHWKJ010000012.1 GCA_019347905.1 Planctomycetota bacterium | reverse complement strand
GAGGGTTGAGGGATTGAACGACCCCAACGGGGTCAAACTCGATAGCCCAAGGCAACGCCCTGGGACAGGGCGGTCAACAGGGACCAGGAGCCCTGAAAGGGCGCAACCAAGGACAGTTGTTTCGCCCTTACAGGGCTGCCGGTTTGTGTGTGGCACGCCAACCCGTGGCGTTGCCCCGGGCTGCTGAGTTTGGCCCCACTGGGGCGAAGCCGTCGGATCCAATGACGCCATCGCGTCCCGTGCGTGGTCATTGGCTCCGACCAACACGCCGCTCAGGACTTCGCTTTCTTCTTCTCCGGCACGCCCAGTTCTTCGAGCTTCTTGGCCACGTCCTGGCCGTGGCTGCCGGCTTTCACTTCCTTGTCGATGGCCAGAATCTTGCCGTCCTTGTCGATGTAGAACGTCCAGCGGAAGGGGACCGTTCGCTGTTCGTTGACGACGCCGTACTTCTCCGCGACCTTCTTGTTTGGGTCGCTGAGGATGGGGTAATCCAGCTCCAGCGACTCGGCGAACTTCTTGTTGGTCTCGGGCGTGTCGGTGCTGGCGGTGAAGTAGGCCGCGTCGAACTTGCGGATCGCCTCGCCGTTCTCACGGAACGACTTGCACTCGGCCGTTCAGCCGCCGGTGAAGGCTTTGGGGAACCACGCGATCACCACGGCCCGCTTGCCGCGGAAGTCCCGCAGTTTGTAAGTCTCGCCGTCGCTGCCTTGCAATTCGAAGTCTGGAGCCATCTCGCCTTTCTCGAGTTCGTCGGCGGCCGCGCGTCCTGCGGCGGCGAAGGCCACGGCAAGCATGCCGGCCATAACAGCCAGTCGTCTCATGGGTTGCAGTCTCCGGGTGTGCTGGGACTCTGAGTTCTTCTGTGATGCGCCGCCACGCTAGCACATCATCCAGAAGGCGTCCAGCGACGGTGCGAGCGGCCCCATTGCAACCGCCGTGCCGTGTCCGTCCGGACAATTCGTCTTGCAATCCTCGGCGCCGGCCGGACACTGAACGTCATGCCGACCATCAGCCAATTCTTCGGCATCTCGATCCGGATGTACTCGACGACTGGCAGCTCGCCGAAGCGCACGAGCCCTTGCAGCCGATACCTCCCCTGGAGTAACCCTATGCAGCGAGTCGTTTCTGTTCATCCGCGCGAGGATTGCCATCTGGAGGTGGTTTTCGACGACGGCACCGCAGGCGTGGTCTCGCTGGAAGATCGCCTGTTCGGGCCGATGTTCGAGCCGCTCAAGGATCCTGCATTCTTCCGGCAGGTCTTCGTGGACGAATTTGGCGCCGTCTGCTGGCCGAACGGAGCCGACTTGGCGCCGGACGCCCTCTATCAGCAACTGCAAGCATCCGCGGAAGTCGGCTCCCCCCAATGAGGGTGGCGGCGGCCTGCGAAGCCCACGGGTTCGGGCCCGTGGACTTGACCGGGCGGATCATCCGCGAGGGATCGGCTCCGGCTCGAAGTCGCTTTCGTTCACCCAGCCGGCTTTCGGCTGCTCGCCGCGCAGGAAGCGCTCGTAGAAGCCGGCACCGCTGGTGGGTTTGTACTCGTCAAAGACGTGGCCGCGGCCGAACATCCGCGGGTCGTTCTGCTCGCGCAGCGCCGCTTCCATCCGTTCGCGCAGCGCCCGCACGCGGCCGGTGTGCCGCGCGTCGGCGGCCAGGTTGTGCACGCAGTCGGTGTCGCCGGTGAGGTCGTACAACTCGTCGGCGGGACGCAGGCCGAAGTTAAACTGCCAGTATCGGTCGGAGCGGTCTTGCCGGCCGCGCTCCAGAATGACGGTCTTGGTCGGACTGCCGTCGGTGTCGAGGTAGCCCGTCTCGGGGTTGCCGGCGGGCCAGCGGGACGGTTCGTAGTTCCTCAGATACAGAAAGTCGCGCGTGACGATTCCGCGGATGGGATAGCCCCAGTCGTGCGGCCGGCCCACGTCGGTGCGCTCCTTGCCGATGAGCACGTGATCGCGCTGGGCCACCACCTGTCCGGAACGGTCGCTCTCGAAGATTGGCCGCCAACTCTTCCCAGTCACGGGCATCATGCCGCTGTCCTGTTCTGCGATTTCCGCAACGTCGAGGATCGTGGCGGCGAGGTCGGTGAAGTCCACGAAGTCGTCGATCGCGCGCCCCGGCGACTTCACCCCGCGCGGCCAGCGGACGGCGAGCGGGATGTGGTTGGAATCGTGATACGCGTAGCCCTTCACCCGCGGGAAGGGCATGCCGTGGTCGCTGGTCACGATGATCAATGTCGAGTCCGCCAGACCGCGACGTTCCAGTTCGGCCAGCATGCGCCCCAGGTGCCGGTCCGCGTGCTCGACCTCGAAGGCGTAATCGAGCATGTCGTGCCGCACCGACTCGCAGTCGGGCCAGTAGGCCGGCACGCGGTCGATGTCGTCGAGCGTCTTCCCGGCCTTGTTCACACCGGCCTGGAACTCGTACCCGCGGTGCGGCTCCGACGCGCCGTACCAGAAACACCAGGGCGCGTCCTGAGGGGCGGCGTCGAGAAACTCCGCGAAGTTGGCGGCGTAGTCGTTATTCGACATCGCCTTCGCCGGCGGCGTCGCCTTGTGACGGTTGAAGGCCCGGCCGGTCATGAGCCGCGGCTTTCCGCCGGCATCGTTGGCGACGCCCGGTCCCCAGCCCTTGCCGGTGTGCCCGACGTGCCAGCCGCGCTCCACCAGCACCTCCGGCCAGCCCTTCAGCTCGGGGGGAAAGTACGCCATGTGGTTTCCGGCCTCACCGTTCTGCCACAGGGGCCGGCCGGTGAGCACAATCGCCCGCGACGGCGCGCACTTGGCCATGGGCGTGTAGGCGTTCCTGAAGAGCAGCCCCTCCCGCGCGACCCGGTCGAACGCCGACGTCTTCACCCACGGCGTGCCGTAGGCACCGGCGTGCAGCCCCCAGTCATCGGCAATCGCAAACAGAATATTCGGCCGCTGCGCCGCAGATGCCACCGCCGCCCACACCGGCAACAGCAGACAAGGCAGCACTCTGGCAAGCATGGTCATGATGGCTCCGCGGCCGGGACGTGTTGCGTAGAAAAAGCCCACGGGTTGCAACCCGTGGGCTTCCGCTTCAGCGAACGAGTCCGCTCACTCCTCGGCGAACCTGGCGACGGGCACTTTAATCTCGCCCAGGTCGACGCCGTCTTCCGTCACGGTCACTTTCAGCGTGCGGTCGATGTAGCCGACCCGCTCGTGCCAGACGCGGAAGCTGTGCTCGCCCACCGGCAGCTTGTCGATCGTGAACTTGCCGGTCTCGTCCGTTACGGCGGCGTAGGGGTGATCGAGGATCAGCCAGTAGGCCCGCATGTGCGTATGGATGTCGCACTTCACCTCGATCGGCAGGATCTCGGAGGTCGCGTGCGCGACCGGCACGCCCACGCGATCGTTCGGCCGCACGATGAAGTTCACCGCGTCGTTCTTGATGGGGTACGTGTGGGTGTTGTGCGACACGGGGTCGTCAGACTTCACGACGACTTCCTGATCGGTCCGCACGAACAGGGCGTGCGGAATGAAGACGCAGCCCTTCTGGTCGAAAACGACTTCCTTCTTCTCGCTCGCCGCCAGCGACGGGTGTACGTCGCCGCACTTGCTCATGTAAACGAAGACGTTGGCGATGCCGCGGGTCTTCTCGTCGACCACCAGGTCGTCCGCCAACACGTTCTTGGCGGCGCACACCTGCGGGTCCTTCACCAGGGCGGCGCCCTTGGCGATCAGGACGCGCGGCTCTGGAATATCGCCTTCCAGCACGAAGCGGCCGGTGACGGAGCCGTAACCCTCTTCCGCCCGGGCGGCGGACGTGAACCCAGCAGCCGCGGCGAGGGCGGCCAGCGTCAGAGCGTATGACAAACGTTGCATCGGTGACCTCGGTCTAGAAAGGGAAAACAGCCGCGCTCGCAGCGGCGGAAGGTGAACCAGGGGGACTGCGGCGTGCCTGTCGGCGGAACTTCAGAATAGCTTCCCGGCGCGGGGAACAGAAGGCGGGATGCAGACGGCAGGAGGCAGAAGGCAGCCCCGCTGACCGCTGACCGCTGACCGCTGACCGCTGACCGCTGACTGCTGACTGCTGACTGCTGACTGCCGACTGCCTACCGCCTACCGCCTACTGCCGACTGCCCTTCGACCGCTACGACCGGCAATTCCGGCAAAGTTTACTCAGGTTGCCCGCTCGACGGAGCCGACAATTCCTCTGTACGGACCGACCCGGTGCGTGCGCAAGCGCCCGCCGGGCTTCCGAGGCAAGCGGATGTACAGCATCAACCCCTTCTTTCGAGCCACGCTCTACGTCGTGTGCGGCGCCTGCCTGGCCGCGCTCGGCTGGAGTGTGCTGCCGCAGTCGCGCTGGTCCGAACTGCACGCACCGGCCGCGGTTCCGGCGACGGCGGCCCCTCAAGCCGCGGCACCAGCCGCACCGGCACGCGGCTCCGAAGTGCGGCCGACTGTCTTCCATGAGCACGAGGCCATTCCTGCTCCACCCGGACTGACTGTTCCAATTCGTGACGGCAATCGCGCGGGTCCGGCCGCCAGCTACATCGATGATGGACTCGTCCCGGCCAACCCGCGGTCGACCTGGAAGACGGCGCTGCTCGAGCTCCTGACGACCATGAGCGGCGTGGTGATGGGGCTCTCGCTGTTCGCCTTCGGCTGGCTGACTCTCCGCCGGCGTCGGACGGCGGCAACCGCCGAAGACATTCCGCAGTGGCAGCCGCGAGGTTTCGCCGGCCGCGCGACCGAGCCGCGGGCGCATGCGATTGATTCACGAATGCCTGCGGCACCCGCGCCCGCTGCTCCGGAAACGAACTTCGGATTGGCCGCAGCCGAAACGTCGAGTCACCCGCAACGCACTTCCGCAACCCATGACCCGCCGTCGGTGCAGGACGAAACGCTGGAGCGGTCCATCCTGCAGATCGCGACCGCGGAAAGCCGTTCCAAGCAACGCGATACCCACGTAGCGGCGGCCGGCGCACACATACATCCCGGCGACGATTTTTCGAGTGCAGACGGCGCCCCCGCGGCTCCGTTCCATGCAGCCGCTGATTCGTCGCTTCCGCCCCTCAACTCTCAACCCTCAACCCTCAACCAGGGCTCGCCCTCCGCTGCCACTGACTTCGACGGCGCCGACGCCGCTACCGCCGCCGAGGCTGATGCCGAACGCAGGCCGCTGAGCACGATCGCCGTCGTGGACCTGTCGGAGGTGATTCCCTTTTCGGTCTTTCAAACGGCCCGCACCGAAGCGCGGCGCTCGCAGGACGACCGCCGCGAGCAGGCCATTTTGACCATGCTGTTCGAGCAGAACGTCGAACTCCGCGGCCAACTTTCGTCGCTCGGGCGTACGCCCGCGCTCTCGCTGGTCAACGAAACGACGGACGGATCGGCCGCCCCGGAATCCCGCGGCGACGGCCCCGCCCCCAGAACAGTCACGCGGGCCTCGTGAACCAACCTCATCCATCGCACATCCACCGCCCGGTCCCCTCAACCCTCAACCCTCAACTCTCAACCACTCCCCCGGAGACCGTCATGGCTGACTCCGTCGTCTACATCGGCATGGACCTGGGCACGTTCAAGACCTCGGTCGTCTCTTCGACGGGACGCCGGGCGGTTGTCGAAAGCACCGTCGGCTGGCCCAAGGACCACGTCGCCCGCGAACTGCTGGGCTGTTCGGTCGTGTTCGGGCAGGAGGCGGAGGAGCAGCGGCAGGCCCTCGAGGTCGTGCGGCCGTTCGCCAAGGGCGCCCTCAAATACCTCAAGGATTCCGAAGCCGGCCTCGACGCCGAAACGGTCGATCGCCACCGCGAGGCCGCGCGGCTGCTGGTCGAGCACGCGGTTTCACTCGCCCGCTCGCCCAAGGGCCTGCCGGTCTACGGCGTCATCGGCGCTCCCTCGCGGGCCTCAATCTACAACAAGCAGATCATCATGGAAGCCGCCCAGAGCGCCTTCGACGCCGTCGTCATCTGTGCCGAGCCGTTCGCCGTGGCCTACGGCATGGACCGGCTGATCAACACGCTGGTGATCGACATCGGCGCGGGCACGATCGACATCTGCCCCATGTTCGGCACGTATCCGCGGGCCGAAGACCAGATCACGCTGCCGATGGGCGGCGATTCGGTCGACGAGGAAATCATCAATCGCGTGAAGACGCAGTTTCCGGAGGCGCGGCTGTCGCCGAGGACGGCCCGGCAGATCAAGGAGAAGTACGGCTGCGTGGGCGAAGCCGGCGAAAAGGCGGTGGTCAACCTGTTCGCCGGCGGCCGGCCGCAGCCCTTCGACGTGACGAAGCCGCTGCGCGAAGCCTGCCGCACGATCGTCACGCCCATCGTCGAGGCACTGGGCGAACTGCTGGAGCGGTTCGACCCCGAATACCACCGCGCCCTTTTGCACAACGTGGTGCTGGGCGGCGGCGGCAGCCGTTTGAAGGGTCTGGACCTGCTCCTGGAGGCCGAGCTGCAGGCCTTCGGCGGCGGCAGTGTCACGCGGGTGCACGATTCGCTGTTCGCCGGAGCGGTCGGGGCCTTGAAGCTGGCCATGAACCTGCCCGCCGAAAAGTGGGTCCGCCTGCAGGATCTCGACCAGCACAAGGCCGCCGCGTAGCTGCGTGCGGCGCGGGCCGGGGTCGAAGTACCGAGGGTACCTGGTACCATGTACCGCGTTCTCAGTACCCGGTACGGCGTCCCGGGTATGGCATGCCGGTCCATGAATCACGCACCGCTTTCCGAACCGCGTACCGAGTACCTGGTGCTGAGTACGGTGGGCCGAGCACCAGCACCGTCAGCGTACTCAGGTTTCGTGCGCCGCGCGCCGGGCATCACTCCCCAGCCGCACATGCCGCGGCGTCTCGCCCGCGCTGCGGCGCGCACGCCGAAGGGTCTGGTACCTGCGACTGACGTCGAGGCTCCACCGACCTTGCGGCGGAGGTCGAGTTGCCGCTGGGGTTGACTGGTCGAAGATCGACCACTCTCAGTTGCTTGCCGAATGTGCAGCCGCTTCCAATAATCAATGCGACTCGGCGGCACATCAGCGTCTGATGACGCGAGCTCGGACCTGCTGACGCCGACGCCATCAGCATCGGTTTGATTCGCCACGCCGGAGATGTGCCCGAAGGAGGGCACACCGGCCCTTCTCAGGATGCCGCTCTTTATGCTTCGCCCGCTGTTTCTGCGCCCCCGTTCTGCCCGTCGCCCTTCCACCCGCCGTTTCAAGAGCCGGTCTCCGTTGCCGCCGGCCGAAGTGCTGGAAACGCGCATCCTGCTGAGCGCGACCGGTCCGGAGCCGGCTGTTCTCGATCTCAGTTCGCTGCAGGTTGCGACCGACAGCTACGCCGAGTCGCACATCCTGGTCAAGTTCCAGGATGCCGCCCAGGCGACGGGCCAGCGACTGGGACAGACGGACTGGTACCAGGTGCTCGTCGATGAGGGGACGGCCGTCTTCGACGCCGTCGCCAACTGGTGGGGGCAGTCCAATGTCGTGTATGCCCAGCCGGACTACACGGTGCGGATTGCGGATCACATCACTCCGAACGACCGCCACTACAACAACGGCGGGCTGTGGGGGCTGAACAACCTTGGCCACGAGTTTGGCACGGTGAAAGGCACGGCGGGCGTCGACATCGACGCGGCAAAAGCCTGGGACGTCACCACCGGCAGCAGCAACGTGGTCGTGGCGGTGATTGACACGGGCGTCGATTACACGCATCCCGACCTGGCGGGCAACATCTGGACGAACGTCGGCGAGGTCGGCGGCGTTGCCGGCGAGGACGATGACGGCAACGGCTATGTCGACGACATCTACGGCTGGGACTTCCACAACAACGACAACGACCCGATGGACGACCACAGTCACGGCACGCATGTCGCCGGGACGATCGGGGCCGTCGGCAATAACGACAGCAGCACGTCCAGCGGCACCGCCATTGTCGGCGTGGCGTGGGACGTGAGCATCATGGGGCTGAAGTTCCTCAGCGGCAGCGGCTCAGGCTCCACGAGCAATGCGATTCGGGCCCTCGATTACGCCACGTGGATGCGCAACGAGTACATCGCCAGCAGCGGCACGCGCGGAGCGAACGTACTGGTGACGAACAACAGTTGGGGCGGCGGCGGCTACGACCAGGCCCTCAAGGACGCCATCGATCGCAGCGGCGCCGTCGGCACGCTGTTCGTGGCGGCGGCCGGCAACGGCGATTTCCTGGGACGCGGTCAGGACAATGACTCGAAGGCGCACTACCCGTCCAGCTACACGTCCGAGAACATCATCGCCGTGGCGGCCACGGACCGGAACGACAACTACGCCTCGTTCTCGAACTACGGGGCCACGAGCGTCGACCTGGCGGCCCCGGGCGTGGAGATCTGGAGCACGATTCCGTTCAATAAAGACACCAGCGACGGCAGCAACGACGGCTACGCCCGCTACAACGGCACCTCGATGGCCACGCCGCACGTCTCCGGCGCCATCGCGCTGATGCTGGCGGCCAATCCCGCTCTGCCGACGTGGGACACCGACTCGACCACGCCGGACGTCAAGAGCATCCTCCTTGAAACCGTCGATCCCATCACCGGACGCGACACCGTGACCGACGGCCGCCTGAACGCCGGCACCGCCGTTGCCCGCGCGGCCGCGCTGGCCGTCCCGACGCTGTCGATCGACGACGTCACCATCGCCGAAAACGGCGGCGACGCAGTCTTCACCGTTCGCCGCAGCGGGAACACCTCGACGGTCGTGACGGTCGATTATGCGACGCAGGACGAGACGGCAAAGGTCAGCGGCAGCGACTACGTTGGGGCCGTCGGCACGCTCAACTTCGCCGTCGGCGACACCGAAAAGAAGATCTACGTCTCAATCCAAAATGACACGGAGGAGGAGTTGCGCGAGACGTTTTACGTCAATCTCCTCAATGCGAGTGCGGGCGCTTCGCTCGGCGATCCGCAGGGCCGCGGCACAATTATTGACGACGATGGCCCCACGATTTCCATCGACGATGTGAGCGTCGCGGAAGGTACGACCGGCACGACCGATTTCACATTCACCGTCAAGCTGTCGACGCCTTCTGCCTTCCCCGTGTCCATCAGCTACGCGACCGCCGACAGGACGGGCACTCTCGCTGACGCCGATTACGTGAACATTTCCGGAACGCTCGAATTCGCCCCGGGGGACACGGTGAAGACGGTCGTTGTGGCCGTGAACGGCGACACCGCCTTTGAGCCGGACGAGACCTTCGCGGTCATCCTCAGCAATCCGACTCACGGCACGCTGGCCGATGCCGAAGGGATCGGCACGATTCTCAATGACGACGCTGAGCCGGTGGGCGATGCGAACGAGATGTACGTCCGGGACATGGACTGGCTGCAGTACTTCGACTCGCGCGGCCGGCGCTACCTGGATATCACTGTCGATGTCAACCGCGACTCCGATGCCGACGGCAGCGGCGAGGACGGCGATGCCGGCGCCGCCGGTGCCAGTGTCACTTTGGTGCTGATTCACGATTCCAACGGCAACGGCGTGTACGGCGACCGCAAGGACAAATCGTGGAGCGCCACGGCCTCGACGGGGACGGGCGGCACCGTGACCTTCACGCTCAGTCGTGCGCCGGCCGGCAATTACAAGGCGCAGGTGACACAACTCAGCCATGCGACCTACACCTGGGACGTCGGCCTCGACGGCGAGAATCCCGACTACTTCAGCACGAGCAGCAACAGCGAGTTGGGCGCACGTTCCGCCGATGACGAGAACGGTCGCGGCGAAGCCCTGCCCTCGGCCGATGGAGGCTCGCGAGCCGAACGTGAACTTCCGCCGGTGCTGCGGATCGATTCCGCACGGCCCGCTCCATCGAGATCGCTGACGGAGAGCCAGCCGCTCGCGCCCGCTGCGAGCGTTTCGATTTCCCCGGCGGTTTCGCAGGGTTCAAGCCGCCAGTCGCAGAACGACCGCCGAGAAGCCACTGCGCCGCAAACCATCGGCCGACAGCGAGACGCGGAGGACTTCCACGCGATCGACGTGTCCATTCGCGACGCTGCGTTCTCCGGAGACCTGCTGGACCGGTTGCTGACCGGGCGGGCGCGGTAATCTGCGCTACGACGGGCCGCTTCCGCTGCGCAGAATCAAACGCGCAATCTCCGGCTGGCAGTTCCACCGCAGTGGATGCCGACCGGAGATGCCGCGCGAGACGTACAACAGCGTCGGCGGCTCGTGGAACGCGCCGCCCGCGTAGCGCACGCCGTAGCGGCTGGGCGAATAGACCGGGCCGACGATCGGCAGCACGACCTGGCCGCCGTGGTTGTGGCCGGAGAGCATCAGGTCGACGTGCTGCCGCCGCGCCCAGGGGAGATGGTCCGGCGTGTGGCTCAGGAGCAGCCGAAAGGGCTCCGCTTCCTCGCATGCATCGGGGGGCTGACGCCCCCCGCTCGCCCGGTGGCTGTGTTGTCTCTCAACGGTCGGCCGAGCGAACTCCGGATGCTCGCCCATCCACGGCCGCTCGGTGCCGGCGATTACGAGCGTGTGGCCGCGGTGCTCGATCGCGACAGCCTTTCCTGCGACATCGACCCAGCCGTGCTCAGCAAAGCGGCGGCGGATCGCCGGCACGTCCAGCGGCCAGTCGTGGTTCCCCAGGATGAAGTAGCGCCCTAGCGGCGCCTCCAGGCGGCCCAGCGTCGTCGGCAGCCAGTCGAGGTACGGCTGCTTATCCAGCAAGTCGCCGGTGAACACCGTCAGGTCGGCCTCGATCCCGGCCACGATCTCGAACAGTGCGTCGAAGAACTCGCGCTTGACCGTGCCGATGAAGTGCGTGTCCGCCACGTGCAGGATCGACAGCCCGTCCCACTGGGGCGGCAGCGACGGCAGGCGGAATGTCTGCTCCGTGAACTCGACGCGGAAGATCTCGTTGCCGGGCACGTGAGTCAGCATTCGGTGCGGCCCCTCGCCGATCGGCCGCCGTCCGAGCCGCTGGGCGATATCGATCGTCTGCGAGTGGCTTTCTTCAAGCACCGCCGGCGGCCGTCGCAGTTGCCACCGCAGCGTCGAGATTACGATCCCGACAAATCCGAGACTACACACCGCAAGGTACGCCCGCCAGCCGCCGGGCACGTTCGACCATGACCCGCCGACCAGCAGCGCAGGTCCTCTCAGGCCCACGAACCACACGAGGGCCGGCGGAAACATCAGCACGAAGAGGTCGTGAATGTGCCGCAGCCGCCGCAGGGTCTGGCAGCGCAGCGGCAGCGCGTGTACGCGATTTACGAACGTGACCCACAGCTCCGTGTGGCCGGCGATGAAGCCCACGAAGATCGCGACGTTGATCCAGAGCGGGAGGTCGTTGCGCTCGGCAGCCAGGACGAAGATTGGTGGGGGAACGTCGAACATCGAACGTGGAACTCATCTCTCAGTCCACTTGGGAGCGGGGAGAGTGTATCACCGATCGCGACCTCCGGCCGCAGCCAGCCGGATGACCACGAAGGACGAGAACCGACAACACTGTATCCAAAGCCTTTCTGCTCCGTTTCCTTCGTTTGCTCCTGTTCAAATCCGACTTCGGCGCGGGCTTCAAAAATTTGCGCAAGCGACAAAACTTTTGAGCGTTTGCAGTACAGAGGTCTCACAGAGGAAAACCGGACAGCGAAACTCTGTGGCCTCTGTGTTTTCAAAGCTCGTGCGCCTTGAGTGCCGGCGCGTCATGCGGTGAAATGGGGCCGGATTTGCCGCCAGTGCAACCAAGACCAAGAATGAGAGGCACCATGCGCTCCCGCCAACTCTTGTTCCTCTGCATCGCCACGGCGCTTGCCGGCCAGACGCTGTTCGCCGCCGATCCCGCGGCCGTCGAGTCGCTGCTGAAGGAACGGATCATCGACCCGAAGCTGCCGCTCCAGGAAGTCGAGAACTTCTGCGAGGCCCGCGTGCTGCCCATGCCGGAGGTCAAGACGCCCGCGGAGTGGGAAGAGCACGTTCGGAACCTGCGGCGAAGCGTCTTCGAGCGCGTCGTGTTCCGCGGCGCCGCGGCCGGCTGGCGCGACGCGAAGACCAACGTCGAATGGACGGGCGAGATTGAGGGCGGCCCCGGGTACCGCATCCGCAAGCTCCGCTACGAGGCCCTGCCCGGCCTGTGGATCCCGGCGCTCCTCTACGAGCCGTTGGAGTTGAAGGGCAAGGTGCCCGTGGTGATGAACGTCAACGGGCACGACGGCAACGGCAAAGCCGCCGCTTACAAGCAGATCCGCTGCATCAACCAGGCCAAGCGCGGGATGCTCGCGCTCAACGTCGAGTGGCTGGGCATGGGGCAGCTTCGCGGCGAGGATTACGTCCACTACCGCATGAACCAGCTCGATTTGTGCGGCACCAGCGGCCTCGCGCCCTTCTATCTGTCGATGCAGCGCGGGCTGGACGTACTCCTCGCGCACGAAAACGCCGATCCGAAGCACGTCGCCGTCGCGGGTCTGTCGGGCGGCGGCTGGCAGACGATTGTCATCAGCGCCCTCGACGAGCGGGTGACGCTGTCCGATCCCGTGGCCGGCTATTCCAGCTACGTAACCCGCGTCCGCAACCATTCCGACCTGGGCGACAGCGAGCAGACGCCCGTCGACCTCGCCGCCACCGCCGATTACAAGCACCTCACCGCCATGCGCGCCCCGCGGCCGACGCTCTTAACTTTCAATGCCAAAGACCAATGCTGCTTCAAAGCCGACCACGCGCTGCCGCCCTTAATGGAAGCCGCCCGGCCGATCTTCGCCCTTTACGGCAAGGCCGATCACCTGCGCTCGCACGTCAACGAAGACCCCGGCACGCACAACTTCGAGCTGGACAACCGCCAGCAGCTTTACAAGATGTTCGGCGACTTCTTCTTCGCCGAAGCGGCCGAGTTCGACTGGAAGGAGATCGCCAGCGACGGCGAAGTGAAGACGGCCGAGGAACTTCAGGTCCCGCTGCCGGAACAAAACTGCAGCTTCCATTCGCTCGCCGTCGGTCTCGCCGCGGAGCTCCCGCGCGATGGAGCGCTGCCGACAACGAAGGACGAGGCCCAAACATGGCAGGCGAAGCGCGAGGCGGTGCTCGCCGATCTCGTGCGGTTCGATCGGGCCGACGTGCAGGCCACGGTGACGGGCCAGAAGGAAGCCGGCGGCGTGACGGCTACCTTGTGGCGGCTGCGCGTGGGCGGGAACTGGACGCTGCCGGCGGTCGAACTTGTCGCCGGCAAACCCAGCGGCACGACGATCCTCATCGCCGACGAAGGCCGCGCAGCCGCGTCGAAGCAGGCAGCGGCGCTCCTGGATCGCGGGCAGCGCGTGCTGGCCGTCGATCCCTTCTATCTGGGCGAATCGAAGATCGCCAGCCGCGACTTTCTGTTCGGCCTGCTGGTCTCGTCGGTGGGCGAACGGCCGCTGGGCGTGCAGGCCGGGCAATTGGCGGCGGTTTCCCGCTGGGCGCGCGAGCAATTCTCAGAGGGCGCTCCGACCATCGCCGCCGTCGGCCCCCGCACCAGCCTGATGGCGCTCGTGGCGGCGGCGCTGGCGCGGGAAGACGTCGGGGGCCTGGAGCTCTCCGGCTCATTCGGCAGCCTCAAGCAGATCCTGGAACAGAACATGAGCGTGCAACAGGCGCCGGATCTGTTCTGCTTCGGACTCCTGGAGCGATTCGACATCCTGCAACTGGCAGCCCTGACGGCGCCGCGCAAGCTGGAGTTCGTCGCCGCGGACGAGCGCGTGCGGAAAGAACTCGCACCGCTGGCGGCGTGGTACGAGTTGTGGGGTGCTGCCGATGCGGCACCGCGGCTGGAGTAACCGCGGGCGGAGCGTGTGCGTCTCAAGGGTTGGTCGTTTGGATTCAAATCCACACGACGATGCTCGCGGACGTGCCATCTGCTCGCGCCGGTTGTATCATGGCGCTGCAGTCGCGCTTCCCCGCCACAATCCGTCAACGATCGAGAGGATTCCATGCGCAGGATGTTACTCGCGGTGCTGGCCGGTGCGGCCCTGATGTTCAGCGGCTGCGGCGACAGTCACGACAAGTTGACCGCCGACATGCTCGACGCGATCCGCGACATGAACGGCGTACTCGAAAATGTAAAAGATCCCGCGAGCGCCGAAGCGGCCGCCGACGATCTTGCGGCGATCCGCGACCGCATGGATGCGATCAAAGAGCGTGAAGAAAAATTGGGACGGCCCAGCCCCGAGCAAAGCAAGGCTGTCATGGAGAAGTACAAGGAGCCGATATCGAAGGAAATGGGCGCCCTGATGGCACACATGATGCGCATCGCCCAGAATCCGGCCATCATGGAGAAACTCAAGGGCTCGCTCGACAAGCCCGGCAGCCCCTTCCCGATGTTCCAGTAGGTTTCGCAAATGACTAAACGCCTTCTGCTGGTGACGGGCGACTTCGGCGAAGATTACGAGGTGATGGTGCCGTTCCAGGCCCTCACGATGCTGGGGTACACGGTCGATGCCGTCTGTCCCGGCAAGCGTGCGGGCGAGACGGTGAAGACGGCCGTCCACGACTTCGAGGGCGACCAGACCTACACCGAGAAGCCCGGCCACAACTTTAAGCTCTCAGCCGATTTCGCCGAGGTCCGCAGCGACGATTACGCGGGCCTCGTCGTGCCCGGCGGCCGCGCGCCGGAGTACATCCGCCTCAACGAGCGGGTGTGCGAGATCGTCCGCGAGTTCATGCAGGCGAAGAAGCCCGTCGCCGCCATCTGCCACGGCCTGCAGGTCCTCGCCGCCGCCGGCGTGCTCAAAGGCCGAAGCTGTACCGCGTATCCGGCGTGCGGGCCAGACGTCTCCGCCGCCGGCGGCAAGTACGTCGAGACGCCCGTCGACGAGGTGCACGTGGATGGCAACCTGATCACCGCCCCCGCGTGGCCCGCCCATCCGAAATGGCTGGCGGCATTTCTCAAGGCGCTAGGTGCGAAGGTCGAGATCTAACCGCCGCCGCGAATCGCAGTGGGAAGGGACCGGGCGGATGCTGTTCTGGATGGGCATCGGGCTTCTCGCAGGCTTTGTGATCGCGGGATTGCTCGCGATGGCCGCGGCGCGACCGGCTGTCGATGATCACATGGAGCGGCTGGTGGCTGGCGGGTTTCTGGTGCTGGCCGCTGCCGTGCTGTGGGCGGCCGTGTTGATCGTCGGCGGCCTGGGGACCCTGCGCGGGCCCGCACGCGATGCGGCCTGGCTCGGTGGTCTTCCGGCCGCCTGCCTCTTGTTCATTGGCCTGGCGATGTTCGTCGGCGCGTTGCGGGGCCGGCGATCGCGCCGCCGCGAGTTGCTCGACAGCAAGTTCACCCCGCCCAGCATCGCGCCGACCATTGAACCGCCCGCCGAAGAGTCGTCGAGTCATTGACCTGTGTGATTCGTGGTCAAAACCGTCCGGGCTCGACGCACGCCCTACTTCTCGGCCGTGACGCTCTTCGCCGCTTGCACCAGGTACAGATAATCCAACCCGAACATGTAGCCCGGTACCGCCTGCGCGTGCTTGCCGGTGATTTCGATCGTCAGACGGTGCGTCCCGGCGGACAAGTCGTGCGTGCCCAGCGAGACCGGACCAGTGGTGATCACGTCCGGGGAGTTGTACAGGTCGATCGGCTTCCCCAGCTTCTCGCCGTCGAGCGCAAGCTGCACGATGCCGTAGTCGCGGGCTTTGGTCATCACGGCCAGTAATTCGTAACGCCCTGCCGCTTCGACCGGAACCTCGACCGACAGCTTCGCCCCCGGCTTCGCCCCGCGCCACCACAGGTGATCGACGCCGCTCCAGCGGCCCTTCTTGAACGGCGCCATGTTCTGCCCACCGGCGTCGCCGGCCGTCTTCTGGACGACCTTCAGCGATTCGCCCTCAACCGCCCCGGCCACGCGGCCGGTTGAATCATCGATTTCGGGACCCGCCCCCGGCAGCGGCACCTGAGACGGACTGCCGAGATACGCCACCAGATCGCGAACCTGCGCCGGCGTCATCTGCTTGAGCTGCCCTTCCGGCATGATCGACGCCGCCGACTTCGAGCGCTCGTCGATGTCTTCCACCGGCACGACCACGCGGTCGTTCACGGTCTGGATGACGACGGCCGAGTCGTTCTCCTCGACGACCAGGCCCGACATCACGCGGCCATCCACAGTGGCGACGACGGTCATCTGGTAGTCGCGGCCGACGACCGCGCTGGGGTCGATGATGTTCTGCAGCACGTAATCGAGCTGGGCGCGGTTCGAGCCGGTGATGTCGGGGCCGATCGTCCCGCCGTCGCCGAACAGCCGATGGCACTTGCCGCAGTTCTCCGTGTAGAGCAGCCGTCCGGCGGAGAGGTCGGCGGCCGCGAGCGTCTCGGGCGTGAGCCGCTCTTTCCACTCGTCGATGAGGGCCTTCTTTTCGGCGGGCGTCGAGCGGATCTGGCCCCAGACCTCGTTGAGCTTCGCGGCGATGCTTGCATCGTCGAAGCGGCGCATCTGCTCGACCTGGTACGCCGGAAGGTCGCTGCGGGGAACGTCGCCTGTGCCGATCGCCTCCAGCAGGGCCTTTGCCCAGCCCGGCCGCGTGGCCAGCGTGGCGACGGCATCGCCGCGTTCGTCTGCAGACAGTTCGCCGTATTGCTCGAGGATGTGCCGGGCCGTCTCGGGATGGTCGAACCGCGCGAGACCCCGCAGCGCTTCGCCGCGCAACTGCGGCGCCTTAAGCAGTTTGAACAGCACCGGCGGCAGTTCCGGGTCACTCCCCGCGAGCAGGGCTTCCAGCACCTGCTTGCGCTCCGCGTCGGCGGCGGTTGCATCGGCCACGATCGACCGCAATGCGGGGAAGATCGAGCGATCGCCGAACTTCACCGTAATAAACTGCGCCCGCCGGCGGATCTCGTCCGACGAACTCGCCGCCAGCCCCTTGTAGATGGAGGGCCACGCCCGCGGCATGGTGAGCCGCCCGCGGTCCTTCACCACGTCGACGATCTCGTCGAGTACCGCCAGCAGTCGCGCCTCGTCATCGGCGACGGAGCGAAGGAACGTCAGCACCGCGTCCAGCCCCGCCGGATCCGAAGCCGCCCGGCGGATGATGAACCGCCCAACGAGCGGAATCTTGGCCCCGCGCGCCAGTTCCAGCGCCCGATCCGTATCGTGCATCACCAGCGGCTCGACGCCGTACCAGATCATCAGTGGCAGGTTGTGATCGTCCGCGTCCTCCGCGTGCGCGAGCAGTCCTTCGGCAATTGTCCACCGTCGCTCCAGCGGCAACCGCTGGAGCGCCGCCGCGAGATACAGCCGCACGACGGGCGAAGAATCGCGGGTGAGATCAGCCAGCAGGTGAAAGACGCCGGCGGGGATCTCGCCGTTCTGGAGCATCGACTGGATCAGCCAGCCGCGCACGTATTCGTGCTTGCCGGCGCGCGCCTCGCGGGCCAGTAACCCGGCGGCGCGGCTGACCTCGAGTCCACCGATGGCGTGGAGCGTCCAGTACACCCGCAGCTTGTGCGTCTGATTCCGTTCGCTCCGCAGCAGGTCGAGCAGCGCCCGCTGGGCCTCGTCGCCGAGTTTCCCTTCAGCCGCGCGGGCCTGCAGAATCCGCCGCGCCGTGCGGACGTGCCATTCGTTATCGTGAAGCTGCAGGCTGACGAGTTCAGCGTCGGAAAGTGCCGCCAGATCGCCGGGCCCCGGCTCCGGCTCGCCGTACGTCACCTTGTAGATCCGCCCGTTAGTGCGGTCCCAGATCTCCGGCGTGTTACGGTGGCAGGCGTTCTTGTCGTACCAGTCGATCACGAACGCCCCGCCGTCGGGGCCGGTCTTCAGGTTGATGCCGCGAAACCAGCGGTCGTTCGCGAACAGAAAATCGGCCCCGTGCCGCCCCACGTAGCCGCTGCCGGCGCGCTCCAGAATGTCGTTGTTCAGCCGGTTTCCATGGATATTCGCCATGAACAGCGTGCCGCGGTACTGCTCGGGCCAGTTGTTCCCCAGGTAAATCATGGCCCCCGCGTGGGCGTGTCCGCCGCCGGCTTTATCGGTGGTGGCGTGGGTGGCCGGCTCGTTGCGGCCCCACCACGCATGGTCGCGGATGTCCCCCGCATAATGGGCGTGGTCGGCGATCGTCTCGATGTCCTGGTACGTGTACGGGTTGAAATGCTGCCCCGCCTGCCGCTGGTAGCGGCCGCCTTGAATCACGTGGTACAGGTGCGGAATGACGCACGCCGTCGCGAACGCCTGTCCGTGCTCGTTGAAGTCGACGCCCCACGGATTGCTGGTGCCGTGCGCAAACACCTCGAACTCGTGTTGCACCGGGTGATATCGCCAGACGCCCGCATTCAGCGGCGTGCGCTCCGCATCCGGAGTCCCGGGCTGGCCCACGTTCGAATGCGTGAACACGCCGTGGCAGCCGTACAGCCAACCGTCCGGCCCCCAGATGAACGAATTGAGCGTCTCGTGCGTGTCGTGCCAGCCGAAGCCGTCGAGCAGGACCGTCGCGCCGGCCGGCACGTCCTTCGGAAACGCCACGCCCGCCGTCTGCCCTCCATTCTCTGACCTCTGGCCTCCGACTTCTGATCTCTTCTTCCGACCCTCGACCCCGTCCGGCACATCGTCGCGGTCGCGATCGGGAATGAACATCAGATATGGCGCCGCCCCCACCCACACGCCGCCGAAGCCGACTTCCAGGCCGCTGACCAGGTTCAGGCCCTCGCAGAACACCTTGCGGCTCTCGAAGCGGCCGTCGCCGTCGGCGTCTTCGAGGATAATGATTTTGTCCCGTCCCTCGCCCTCTTTCGCCCGCTGCGGGTACGTGTGGGCCTCCGCCACCCACAGCCGGCCGCGCTCGTCGATCGTGAAGGCCACCGGCTGATGCACCAGCGGCTCGCCCGCCGCCAACTGCACCCGAAAGCCCTTCGGCACCGTCATCGCCCGCGCCGCGTCTTCCGGCTCCAGGCCCGAGTCGCGGGCCAGCCCCTCGGCCGTCGGCTGCGCGAGGTCGGCCAGCGCCAGCGGCTGCGCCCGCCGCCACTCGATCGCGCTCACTCCCTCGCGGCTCTGCAGATGGACGAACGTGCCTTTCTTGTTCCCCACCACCACATCGAGGAGCTCATCGCCGTTGACGTCGACCGCTTTCACCTCGACGCCCACGCCCGAGTCGTCGTCGATCTTGTGCGGCACGAAATCGACGTTCGTCGTGCCGTCGTCGGCCTTGTTGCGGAGGGTGCGGAACCAATACAGCACCGCCGGTGCGTTTGGCTCCGCGTCGCCTTTCGGCCCGTGCGCCCACCAGCGCTTGCCGGTGACGATGTCCTTGAGGCCGTCGCCGTCCATGTCGGCCAGGTCGATCGCGTGCAACTGCGAGAACACGAGGCCGTAGCGGTTCTCTTCCGGCTTGGCGCCCATGATGTCGCGGCGGCGGAAGGTGATTCCACCGTCGTCGGCCTTCACGTGCTCGTACCAGGCGAGGCCGTAGGCGTGGGCGGCGAGCGACGTGAGCACGTCGTTGTCGCCGTCGCCGTCGAAATCGTAGGCGTACATCTGCGCCCCGCCGGGGCCGCTGAACTCGAAGGCGTGCTTCTTCCACACGGGATCGCCCTCGAGCGACTCCGGCTGTTCCCACCAGCCGGTCTTCTCCAGCAGATCGATGCGGCCGTCGCCGTTCACGTCGCCCACCCCCAGCCCGTGCGTAAAGCGTCCGCCGGCCGTCTGATCGGAAATGCGATGAAACGCCCACTCGGCCTCGGGATTCTCGCGATCCGGCGCGGCGTACCCGAAGTACCCGCCCGAGCTGCACACCAGCTCGGGCCGACCATCGCCGACGAGGTTCACGTACTGCGGCGACTCGTTGTCGACCACTGGAATGACGACATGCCGCGTCCAGAAGCCATTTTCATCCTTCTCCCCGTCCTTGCTTGCGCGGCGGGCTTCATCGTTCTCGCCGCCCTGCCCAGCGCGGCGGGCTGTGAGGTCGCCGGGGTTCTCGAACCAGAACGCCTCTTTGCCGGGGAAACCGACGATGACGATGTCGTCGAACTTGTCGCGGTTGAAGTCGTCCGTGAACGCAAAGAAATTGTCGGAATACCCCAGCGGATCGAACGCCTTGGGAGGATAGTACGCGGACCGCTCCTTGAACTCCGGCCCCCGATACCAGTACGGCCCCGAGACGACATCGCCCTCTCCATCGCGATCAAAATCCCCAGCCGCGGCCCCTTCGCCATAAAACTCCTCCGACAACCGCAGCGTGCGAAACCGCAACAGCTCCTCGCCGCTCGCACTCACCGCCGAGCACCACACCCCCGCCATCACGGCGGCCGCGACAAAGAACGGACGGAATGTCCACGACCTGCTGAAACGCATCATCGGCCCACCGGGTTCGAGAGGATCGAAACTGAAGACGTCGAGCGAATGCGCGGGGCCGCGTACACGCCCCACAATGAACGACTGCGATTGTACCAGCGGCGGACAGGCGCCGCCCCTAAGCGCGGGGTCGTCCCCAAGCAGGATTTCGACTTCCGCCGCCGCTTTCAAGCCCCGGAAGGGGCGGCAGACGGTAGCCCACGGCGCGAGCCGTGGGGAAGCAGTCAACGCGACGTCCCCAGCCCCGGGAGGGGCGACAGAGGCGGACAATCGCCATTCTGTCGCCCCTCCCGGGGCTGCGTCACGGAGATTCAACCTCGGCCCCATGGCTCGCGCCATGGGCTACGGTCCAGCGCCCCTGCCGGGG
Source organism: Planctomycetota bacterium (assembly GCA_019347905.1). Classification (GTDB taxonomy): domain Bacteria; phylum Planctomycetota; class Planctomycetia; order Planctomycetales; family Planctomycetaceae; genus JAHWKJ01. Next base: position 7,238 of record JAHWKJ010000012.1, on the reverse strand, counting down.
CTGAGACCCCTCCGACCATCGCCCGAGGCGCTATGACGATGGCAGCGCCGGGCTGGTTGCTCCTCCACACCAGCGCTACAATCGCTGCGACGGAGGGATTCTCAATGAAAATGGTCACCGTGGAAGAATTCCGGGCGAATCCGGATCGGCATCTCGCCGACACCGCCGACGGCGACGTGATTCTGACTCAAAACGGGCAGCCATGGGTAGTGTTGCGCCGCCGTCGATGACGACCAGGACCGCCTGTCAGCCGTCTACGCCGCCTCACCCGAGTTCCGCCAGCTCATCCAACATCGCCGTCAGCAGCGCGGCATCCGTGGCCCGAGGCTCGTGAGCAACTCGATCTCGAAAGCTAACTGCTCGGGGCGAACTCGGAGGGATGGCACTGGTCGCTTGCCACCAGTGGCGGCGCAGCAGCGATCATCCGAGGTCTATTCCGCACTCAGCACTGGTGGCCGAGCCACCAGTGCCACCCTGCCGCTGTGCGGAACTGAGGCCTTCACGGATCAATGCAGGAGCGCCAAGCCGTCGTGGTCAGTTCCATGCTCTGACGGAGTCTGTTCGGCGGCGGCGTGAGTAAAGCGCAACGCCTGCGGCACTCACATTGTCGCCTCAGTCGGCTCGACAGCGAGCGGCCATCCTTTCCTCGATCTGCAACGTCTGCTGATTCTCCACATCTTTCCACGCCCGTGCATCCGGCGAATAAGCGAACACACGCACCCTAGGACGAACAAGCGCGTTCGTAACGACGCAGAGGCGATAGGCGTCCCGAAATTGTTGCATCTTCTTGAATTCGTTTGGTGTGAGTTCCACACACGTCTTGGAACCCGCAAGACCCTTGACCTCAATCAGCAGCTTCTCTTCGCCGCGCACCGCTTCCAGATCCCAGCCCAAGTTGTCCTTTGCACGAGGATAAACGACGTAACCCATTTCTTGGAAATGATCACCGACCCGCTGCATCGCCGCATCCTCAATTCGTCGTCGACGGCGAGGATCCGCGCGCCGGGACGCGCTGCGCCCCCGATGGACGTCGCTCATAATGCCTGACTTGTCCTTGATGGGATCGTGTGATAGTGACTTGTCGGCAACAGCCCCCGGGACGAAGTTTGGAGCAGGTATAGGGGCTGATCTCATCGGTTCCTGACGCGCGGAAGCGGAATGCATCGACTCAACAGGGTCCATCCTCGCCGCATTGGGCTCGATCGGAAACAGAGGCGGGAATCTTCTCTTGATGTCTTCAACGACCGGCACGGCTTTTGATGGCTCATTTATGCACCAAAGGTGTTCTTTGCCTTGCCGTCCATCCCTCCTAAAGTGGTGGCATCCGTCGCTTTGCTTCAAGTCGCGAGTCGCCGTATTCTCGGGCGTCTTTCCTTTCAAGTTCGGCCAGCCCCTTTCTCTCACCGCATCGACAATTTCCTTGGCAGTGAGCGAAGTTATGGATTCAAACAGTACAATCAGGATGGCATGCCAATTCTTCATTTGAATGCTCCAAAAGCGATTCCAGAACAACTATGAGCGCCATTAACTCATTTCGCGTCACCACCGCCTACGCAGGTAGTGTCGTCCATGCATCTTCGCGCGATTGGATCATAGTCCAGCTGAATCCTTCCCAACCAGATGCATACGGTTCGCCATTTGGCTTTGTCTTTGGCACATTGGCCCAGAGAGAAACCGCTTCAGGATGTGAAAGAATGAAGAAACGAAAGCCCGACTGGCCTCTTGCCGAGACGAGCACAACGATTAGGTAGAGATTGTCATCCGGCGGTGCCTCGAGCCATGCTTTACCAATTGGGACAAAGTTGGGCGTGCTGGCACTCTTCACTTGGATCTTAAAGGGATGGCCGGTTGGCGACGCGCATAGCAGATCGATTGTCGGGGTGTTTCCGATGGTCAGCGCGACGTCGAAGCCTCTGCGCGACAGTTCAGCGGCCACCGCAAATGTGCCGGCCAGTCCGGTGTGGTGCTTGGCTCGTGCCATGACATTCGCCTTGTGCAGCGTGAAGCCGTGGAAATTGACGCACGACGTCAGGCCGAAGTCGCTTCCATCCGAACTCACTCCGGCCGCCAGTGGACGTTGCCGTCGTAGTCGTACAGAGGGATCGCCAGCCGCTGGAACTCCGACAGGAGTTCGCTCCGCACAGTGGCGACGTCTGTGGGATACACGGCGACGCCGGTCAGGTGTTGCGGGGGGACGCGGTCGCGGACGTAGACTTCGTCCTGGCTGAGGATCGCCCAATGCCGGCCCATGTCGTCCGGCGTGAGCACGGGCAGGGCGGGGTCGATCAGGACGGCGAAGCGGCCCGGCTCGGCCATCGTGTACAGCCACGATTCCGGACCAAAGCGGTGCAGGAAGACCAGGCTGTCGTAGGGAAGGTCGGTGCCGACGACCGTCAGGTTCAGATCCGAGCGGACTGAGCCGTCCTCGCACGAGCCCGGCGCGATCAGACCGTGGCGGAGAATGCCCGCCAGCCGATCGATCCTCGGCAGGTCGGGCCTCCGCGGAAAGCGGTTGGTGCAATGGAACAACAGCCCCAACTGCCAGATCGCCGCCCGGTCTTTCTTCGCCCGCCGCGCCGGCCGCTTGCGCCCTGACGATGCGGCCGGGCGGAGTGATGGAGTCGTTTCCTGCTCGGCAAGTTCGGGAATGCGTGTCGAATCCTCGGACATGGCCGTTGCCCTGCTGCCTGCGTTGCTGGATGCGCGCCTCGTGACCGGGACTCATTGTACCCGCCGGCGAGACGCCTTCAATCAGAGCGCGCAACCGCGGGCGTCAGGGTGAAGGCTGCCGCACGCGCTGAAGGCTGCTGCGAATTGCACCGTTGGAGCGGAAACACCCCATGCTGTTTGCGCCTGTTTCGACTTCTGAGCACAGAGTCCTCAGTCCGTCGGCTGCGAAACCGGAGGGTCAAGGCTCAGACCGTGCCCTGACCTCCCTTCGCGGCGATTCGAGGGGCAACCTGGCCGAGGGGGCCGGGCATCAGCAAGTTGGAAAGTTGCCAAGTTGCTCCCGGTCGGCAGCGGTCGAGGTCTTGCCGTAGCCCGGCGATCATCCACGGCCCGCTCTGCGCAAAGCCGCACGGGCTTCGTCGATTCGCTGCCGAAGATCTCGGGTGGTCCACGGCCAAGAGACATCTTCGTCGGGGGTGCGATCGGCGATCGCCCGCTGCGTCGCCGGATCGGGGATAGCCGCGGCAATCAGGATCGCCAATTCGGCAGGAATGGCACCATGCTCGACCTGCAGCCGCTTGGCCGGGCCCTGCCCATCGTCGTAGTGCACCTCATCGTGCATCCACCGTCGAAGAAAGCGCTCTTCCTCAGGGGACAGCTTCATCAGGGGGGCCCTGTTCGCCATCGCGACCTCACAAGGACTCATTCTAGCCCGGATGGCGGACCATGAACCACGGATCACGCGGATGCCACGGATAACCAAGCAAACCGTCAGAGGTCAGCAGCACACAGTGTGTCCTTCGACCGGACAATCTCGAAGGGACGCAAACCTTTTGGCTCTCGTGTTATCCGTGTCATCCGTGAAATCCGTGGTGCGCATTTGAGGCTAACCGTTGCACGTAATTCGGAGAACCGCCTTCCGGCATTCGACGGTTGCCGGTAGACTTCCCGCCCCTTCCGCCGCCAGGCGGCGCGGGGGCGGCGACCTATCGATTGAGCGTTGGGATGGATCCCATGGCGTCAGCAATTCTTCGGACGGCTTCCCGCCGCGTGGTTGTGACCGGGCTGGGGGTCGTCAGCCCCATCGGCCTGACGCGCGGAGCGTACTGGCAGGCGCTGGTGGAGGGCCGGAGCGGCGTTCGCGGCCGGAGCGCGGCCGATGGCTCGCCGGCGGCCATTCCGTGCGCCGCGGAAGCGAGCGAGTTCACCGGAGACATCGAGAACTTTGGGCCGCTGGAGCCGGCCGTGAAGAAGGCGATCCGCAAGGCCCTCAAGCTGATGAACCGCGACACGCTGCTGGCGGTCGCGGCCGGCCAGCAGGCGCTCGCCGAGAGCGGAGTGCTCGCCGTCACGGGGGGCGAACGCGTCGGCGTGTGTTTCGGGGCCGACAACATCTCGATGAATCCGGACGATTTTCTCGGCGGCGTCCGCGCGTGCACGGGCGAGGACGGCCGCTTCGATTTCGACCGCTGGGGGACCGAGGGCTTGGGCGAAATCGAGCCGCTGTGGCTGCTCAAGTGTCTGCCGAACATGCCGGCGTGCTATCTGGCGATCTTCAACGGCCTCATGGGGCCGAACAACACGATCACCGAAGGGGCCGTGTCGGCGAATCTGGCGATCGCCGAAGCCTGCCGGCTGATCGAAGACGGCCTGGCGGACGCCGTGCTGACGGGTGCGACGGGGACGACGCTGCGGCCGTTCAACCTGATGCACGCGCTGGGCGATGAGGAGTTCATCCGCGATTGTCGCGATCCGCAGACGGCCAGCCGGCCGTTCGACCTTCATCGCCGGGGAGCGGTGCCGGCCGAAGGCGCGGCGGCGTTTGTGCTGGAAGACCTGCACGCGGCCCTGGAGCGCGGCGCGACGATCTATGGCGAGATCGCTGCTGCATCGGCGGCGTGCGCCATCGATGCGTCGGGCCGCGCGGACGGCCGGCGCTCGCTGGCGCGGTCCATGCGCGAGTGCCTGGAGCGCGCTGGGCTGGAACCGCGGTCCGTCGGACACCTGCACGCGCACGGACTGAGCACTCAGCGGATGGACGCCGATGAGGCCGGGGCGATCCGCGATGTGTTCGCGGCAGAGGCGGAGCGGGTTCCGCTCGTCGCGGCCAAGAGCCATCAAGGGCATGCCAGCGCCGGATCAGGGGCGACGGAAATGGCCGCGAGCCTGTTGGCGCTGCGCAAGGGCCGGCTGTTTCCGGTGCTCAACTACGAGCAGCCGGACCGTGCCTGCCCCGTCCGGCCGGTAACGGTTGCGGCGACGGTGCCGGCCGGTGATAGCTTTCTGAACCTGAACCTGACGCCGCACGGCCAGGCAAGCTGCGTCGCGGTGCGGGCGTGGGAGAGCAATTGACGTGCGACGGGGTCAGACCCCTTTGCGGACGAGCGATTGTGGCCATCGGAAAACGTGTAATCCGCAAAGGGGTCTGACCCCGTCACCTCGTCGCCCGCTCAAAGGACAAACATGCTGAGACGGCGCGTAGTGATCACCGGGATGGGTTGCATCACGCCGCTGGGGCACAGCCCCGGCGAGTTGTGGCCGGCGTTGTTGGAAGGCCGGTCAGGTGTGGCGCCGCTCACGCTGTTCGACGCCAGCCGTTTTCCCGTGCGCATCGCCGCCGAGGTCAAAGACTGGTCGCCGCGAAATGTGGGCATTGACGGCCGCTTCCTGGACAACGCGCCGCGGCAGACGCAGTTCGCGCTGGCCGCGGGACTGCAGGCTATTCGACACGCGGGGCTGCCGAGCAATCGCGTTTCACCGCGGCGGCTGGGCGTGTATCTGGGCGTGGGCGAGCCGTTTGAGGACTTCACGCGGTTCACAGCGTCAATCTCCGACGCGGCCCGCGGCGGCGCATGCGCCGACGACGCATTCCTGTCCAGCGCCCTGCGGATCTTCGATCCGGAGACCGAGCGCGAATACGAGCCGCACCGCCCGGCTACGCACCTGGCGGGGCTGGTGAACGCCCAGGGGCCGGTGCTCAACTGCATTGCCGCGTGTGCGTCGAGCACGCAGGCGATCGGCGAGGCGGCGCGGCTCATCCGCCGCGGCGAGGTCGATGCGATGCTGGCCGGCGGCGCGCACAGCACGATTCATCCCTTCGGCGTGACGGGCTTTCATCGGCTGTCGGCCCTGAGCACGCGCAACGACGATCCGAGGGCGGCGGTGCGGCCCTTCGACGCCGATCGCGACGGCTTCGTCATCGGCGAGGGCGGGGCGGTGTTCGTGCTGGAAGAGCTGGAGCACGCCCGCCGCCGCGGGGCGGAAATTCTGGGCGAGATCGCCGGCTACGGTTCCGCACAGGATGCGTTCCGCGTGACCGACTCCGCCCCCGACGGCCGCGGCACGGTGCTGGCGATCCGCCGCGCTCTGGCCGATGCGGCCCTCAATGCGGAAGACATCGACTACGTGAATGCGCACGGCACGGGAACGCTGCTCAACGACCGCATCGAGACGATTGCGCTTAAGACGACCTTTGGTCCCGCGGCCGGTCGAGTGCCGATCTCCAGCACGAAGAGCATGCTGGGGCACTCGACGACGGCCTGCGGTGCGATCGAGCTGGCCGTGTGCCTGATGACGGTGCGAGATGCGGTCGTGCACCCGACGATCAATTATGCGACGCCCGATCCCCAGTGCGATCTGGATTACGTGCCGAACGTGGCCCGCGAGCTGGACGTGCGGCACGTGTTGAGTCCCAGCATCGGCTTCGGGGGACAGAACGCGGCGCTGGTGGTCTCGCGGTTCGACGAATCGAGCCGCAGCGCCGCCGCCCAGCGGGCCGCGTAATGGTGCGCGAGCGATGAATGACTGGACGCCATCGATCGTTGATCCCCCGCCGTCAGAGGTCGGTGCGGCCGCTGGCGATGAATTGCGTAGCGTCGGTGTGATTGGCGCCGGCTGGATGGGCCGGCAGGTTGCGCTGGTCAATCTCGAACGTGGATTTCCAGTTACGCTGGTGGATGTCTCGGCAGCGGCGCTCGAAGCCGCGGCGCAGTGGATCGAATCGGAGCGGTCGCATCAGCAAGCTGGATCGGCGGGGCCCGCACTGTGCACGACCATCAGGCCCGACGCACTGCGTGCGTGCGACGTGATCGTCGAATCGGTGGTCGAAGACCTCGCGGTGAAGCAGCCGTTGCTGGCGGAGGTCGAAGCGCAGGTTCCGGCGACGGCGCTCGTGGCTTCCAACACGTCGAGCCTGCCGATCTCGCAGCTCGCTTCCGTGCTGACGCGGCCCGAGCGATTCCTGGGGCTGCACTTCTGCCATCCGGTGCGGCAGCGGCCGCTGGTGGAGGTGGTTCCCGGGGCGCTGACGACGTCTGAAACGACCGCCCGCGGCGTCGCCTACGCACGCGCACTTGGCAAGCAACCGCTGGTGGTGGGCGATCGGCCGGGATTTCTGTTGAACCGGCTGTTGACACCCTACTTGAACACGGCGGTCGAACTGCTTTCCGACGGCGTGGACGCTTACGCGATTGAAGCGGCGGCGCGGACGTTCGGATTTCCGATGGGCCCGTTTACGTTTCTCGACGAGATCGGGCTGGATACGGCGCTGCGCGTGGGCATGGTGATGC
>JAHWKJ010000305.1 GCA_019347905.1 Planctomycetota bacterium | reverse complement strand
GCAGAACTTCACGCTCGTGGGCGGCGGGCGGGCCTACGGACGGCCGCAGGACTTTTTGGGCACGTTCCCGTACCTGTACCGCAATGACGGCGAGGGCCGCTTCACCGACGTCTCGGCCGAGGCCGGCGTGCAGGTCGTCGATGAAGACACCGGCTCACCCGTGGCGAAGTCGCTGGGCGTCACGTTCGACGACTTCGACCGCGACGGACGTCTCGACATCGCCGTCGCCAACGACACCGTCCGTAACTTCCTCTTCAAGAACCTCGGAAACTGCCGCTTTGAAGAGATTGGCCGGCTGGCCAACGTCGCGTTCGATCCAGCCGGCAACGCCCGCGGGGCGATGGGCATCGACGCGGCCCGCTTCCGCAACAGCGATTCCGTCGGCATCGCCATCGGCAACTTCGCGAACGAGATGACCGCGCTGTACGTCGCCAGCGAGCCGGAAGCCGGGCTGTTGTTCAAAGATGAAGCCGTCTCGAACGGCCTCGGCCCGGTCACGCGGCAGGAGCTGACGTTCGGGCTGTTCTTCTTCGATGCCGACCTCGACGGGCGCCTCGACCTCCTCGCCTCCAACGGGCACCTCGAAGAAGACATCAACAAGGTGCAGCCCAGCCAGCACTACGAGCAGCCGCCGCAATTGTTGTGGAACGCCGGGGCCGAGCACCGCACGGAGTTCGTGCCCGTGCCGCCGGAGAACTGCGGCCGCGACTTCGTGCGTCCGCTGGTGGGCCGCGGGGCGACGTATGCCGATATCGACGGCGACGGCGATCTCGACGTGCTGATTGTCGCCGGCGGCGGGCCTCCGCGGCTGTTGCGCAACGACCAGTCGCTGGGGCGGCACTGGCTGCGGGTCAAGCTTGTGGGCCGGAAGGGAGCCGCGGAAGCGATCGGCGCGGAAGTCGAGGTGCACGCGGGCGGGAAGGTGTTCGCGCAGAGGGTGATGCCGACGTGCAGCTATCTGTCGCAGGTCGAGCTGCCGCTCACGTTCGGGCTGGGCGAACAGTCACAGGTCGACCGGCTACGGGTCCACTGGCCGGATGGCAGCGTGACCGAGATCGAATCGCCGGCAATCGACGCTCTCAAGATTGTCGAAGCAAATTGATGGTCGTCGGCCGGCGCGAGCGGCTATATTGAGTGGCTTGAGGGGTTCGGTGCCCTCCGGGTAGCCACAGTTCCAGCGGATTCGTCCGCCGGGCGGAAACAGCCCCAGAGGGCGCCGATTTTCTTTTGGTCTCTGCGTCGACCAATCAGCCGGCACGCGCTTAGCGTCCGGTTTCGATGAGTGAAACCGGGGCTAGCGTCCGCCGGCTGATGAAGACGCCATTTACAGCCGCCGCGCGAAGGCGTCAAACAGTTCGTCGGAGAACGCGCGGCCCGAGTTCGCGGCGAGGTCTTCGGCAACGTGCTGATCGAGCCGCGCCTGGAAGATCTCCTCGGCCCGCCCCCCGTGCAGGTACGCCGGCCGACCATGCGTCTGCCGCAGCGCTTTGAGCATCTGCTGGTAGAACGTGCCGGCCACAAACCCCTGGAACACCTCGCGCAGCCGCTCGTCGCCGTGTTGAGGGCCTAACGTCGTCGCGCCCGACGCGCCCGCGATCGCAGATGTGGGGTTCGTGTTGGTCATTGGTCATTGGTCATTAGGTCGTTGGTCATTCACCCTCACTGCTCCTCATACACCGCATGCAGCTTCCCCGTGCGGTGCAGCTCGCGGAGGATGTCGATGACGTCGCTGGTGGGCACGCGCAGCTCGTTGAGGCCCTCGACGAGCTGCTGCAATCGCCCGCCGGACGGGGCCGAGCGGTCGCCGTCGATGGAGACGAACGGCTGCGGCCCGCCGGTCGCCGCACCCGGGCCGCCCACCTGCACCGTCAGGTTCTTGTGCGAGATGATCACCGGGCTGATTTCGACCTCGCCCGTTACGATCACCGTACCCGAAGCCGCATTCACCACCACGCGAGCCTGCGTGTGCGGGTTCTCCACGCCCACGGCCATCAACGCCGCCATGAAGCTCACGGGATCGTTGTGGTATTGCTGCGGCACGACCACTTCGATCAAGCCAGGCCCGGCGGCGCGGGCGATGTCGTAGGTGGTCTCGTGGACGAATTCGAGGTTGACCTCGCGGGCGACTTCGCTGGCCGAGTGGAAGCTGGCATGGGCCGGGTCGAGCAGCAGCGTGACGAGGTGCCCCCGCTCGCGATCGACGAACAGCGATGGAAAGTTGTCTTCGAGCACCACGCCCCCCACGATGCGGCCGGTGAGGGCGCTGTCGGCGTCCTCGACCCGCACCGGTCCCGACGCGAGACCGACGACGCGATCGCTCTCCACGGCGGCCTCTGTGAGCGGCGCGACCAGCAGCCGTCCGCCGCGCAGGCTCTTGGCGCCCATGGTCGAGCTGACGTGGCAGTCGATCCGCTGCCCGCGGCGCAGGCCCGTCTTCGGAATGGTGGCCTCGATCCACACCAGGGCCACGTTCTTGGCGTCGCGCAATTCGTCGACGTCGGCGGGGTTGTGTCTGCGGCTGAGGACCGAAGCCAGCGCCCGCATCGCCGGCAGGTTGCGTCCACCGTCGCCCGTGCCTTCCAGCCCCACCACCAGCCCAACGCCGGCCACCTTCACTTCTTTCTGCCCGTAAACCGTGCAGATGTTCTCCAGCCGCACGCGCGCATGGGCGAGGGACGGGAGCAGCAACACGGCGAAAGTGAGCAGGAAGCGATGCATGGGACGTCGATAATCGCGAAGGACGAATGCAAATGACGGAAAAATCAAGAATCATGAAGTCCTAAGTTGAACAGGAGCAAACGAAGGCAACGGAGAAAGACTCATCCCTCAGATTGCCCCGCCGAAGAGAGAGCTTCGTTACCTCCGTTAACTCCTGTTCAACTTCGTCATTCAGAAGGGAAACAGCCAGTCGTAGAGCTTCAGCCCCCAAGGCCGCTTGGTGCTATCGAAGACTTTCCCGCGCTGACGCTTGATGAGTCGCGAGTCTGCGATATTCTCGCTGAGCACCGTGTTGTCGCGGTTGACATCCTGCGCTCGGACTGTGCCGGAGAGCTCGTATTCCATCAGGTCGTCGTTGGTCACGATCGATTTTCGCGCGGAGAGCTCCAGATTGCCGTTGGGCTTCACGTCGACGACCGTGGCGGCGATGCGGTAGATCAGCTCTTCGCGCTCGCTCACCTGGCCCGTGGACTGCAGCCGTGACGTGAGCGTGCTGTCGATGGTGGGCTGGTTGTCGGCGGCGTTCTCGAGGGTGAAGTTTTCGCCCAGCCGCAGGAACTCCTTGAGCTCGGCCTTGAGGATGGCGTTGCGGTTGCGGTTATAGCGGTTGTCGAACGCCAGCCGCGACTGCTCCTTGACGATGATCGTCACGATATCGTTCACCTGGATCTCGCGCGGGGCGGGCGAATCGATGTACAACAGCGAATAGTCGCGCAACCGCCACGGCCGCTCGAACGCCCCGAAGCCCGGCGGCGGCACCGGCGGCGGAAGCGGCGCGGGAAGCGTGGGATCGCCCGGCGGCGCGCCCTCTGGCGGAAACGCCCCCGGCGGCACCGCCCCCGGCGGCATGGCATCCGGCGGCGGCAGCGGCTCAAAGCGGCCGCGCGGCGGGTACGGCCGGCGATCGCGATCGAACGGCCTGTAGTCGCCGTCCGCCGGAGGCGGCGGCGTGAGCGCAGGCGGCCCATAGCGCAACGGCTCCTGTGCCCTGGCGTGCGAACCGCAGAACGCGATCAGTACGATGACGGAGACGACCATGTGCGTCCGGAAACCCAATGACGTACAGTGTCGTCGCCCCGAAGGGGCACAACTCGAAAGCCCAGGGCAACGCCCTGGGTTGAGGGGCGACAACGAAACGCCAAGCCCTGAAAGGGCGGAACCGACATCGTGGAAAATCGCCATTGGTGTTGCACTCTGTGGATCAATACCGTCGAGAAATCGCGGATGGCTGCGTCACAACGCGCACCCCGGCGGCGGCGCCCGCCGCGCCCGCTCCGCCCGCTGTCCCGCCGACTGGCGGCGGCCCCGCGCCCGGAAACCCGATCGCGCGGTCGAGCACCTCCGGGGCGTCACTCAGCACCTCGGCTTCGTGGAATCCCGTCACCCGCGCCACGATGCTCTGCCGCCCATCGAATGTCACCAGCGGAATCTGCTCGCCCATGCCGCCGTCCGCCCGCGCCTTGAGCTGCCGCCGCACGAGCACGCCCGGCCGCCGCGAGGACACGGTCACAATGTCGTTCACCCGCACGAGCGGCACGTTGCGCACGTCGTCGGGCCGGATCGGTTCGCCGGCCCGCACGGTCCGCGTCGTTTCGCGTCCCAGCAGGTCGTCCAGCGCGGTGAAGGCGTCGTCCGCCGATTCGACCTGGCTCCATGCAATGTCCGCACGCGTCAGCCGCCGCCCGCGCGGAAGCGCAGACGCGGCCGTCACCACGTAGGGCAGCGGTGTCAGCCGGCAGGTGACCATGATCTCGCGGCCGCCATTGGCATCGCCGGCGCTCCGCAGGGTGATTCGTTGAGGAGCATCCCAGGGCGGCCCGGCGCCGCGGGCGGACCACATTCGGCTTTCGGATGTCGCCAGCGTTTCGATGTCGGCGGTATCGATCTCCACAGCGACGCGAACGCGCCCCAGCCGCGGCTCGAGTTGCTGGACGTGCGCAGTCACGGCGGCGACGGCCGTCTCTTCCGCCCGCCGCCGCTTCCACTGGGCGATGTCAGCCGCCTTGTCCGGCGTGGCGGGGGCGCTCGTGCGACTGATATCGACGACGCTCGGACCGCTGAAGTCGAGCTGCGCGAGGTTCACGCCGTGGGCCTGCAGCCGGGCGCGGATCACGTCGAACCGCAGGGACAGCGTCTCGCCCGCGGCGGGCGACGGCACGAGTTGCACGTTTGCCAGCCGCTCCCGCGCGTCGGCATCGTCGTCGGCAATCTCGGCCACATCGGCCAGCGTGATAATCGAGGAAGCGACGGCAACCGTGCGCTTGAAGCGCACGCTCGCGGCCTGGGCCGGCGCAAGCGCGAACGCCAGCAGCACGGCGACGATCGCGAGTTGGCGTGGCATGGCGTGTCCTGCGTTCGTAGTGACCGCCTTCAGGCGGTCTTCGCGAGTCGCCAGAGACCGCCTGAAGGCGGTCACTACAAACCTTTAGAACCGTCGCAGGTTGGCGATGAGCTGCAGCGTCTGGTCGGCGGCCTGTACGACCTGGCTGTTGAGCTCGAAGTTCCGCTGCGTCTTAATCAGATCCACCAGTTCCCGCACCGGCTCGACGTTGGAGGCTTCGAGAAAGCCCTGGCGCAGCGCGCCGCGGCCTTCTTCATCCGGATTGCCGATGAGCGGCGGCCCGGAGGCGTCGGTCGCGCCGAACAGGTTCTCGCCCAGTTGCAACAGGCCCTGCGGGTTGACGAAACGCGCCGTCTGGATCTGCCCCACCTGGGTGAGGTTCGGGTTCCCCGGCTGCCGCACCGCAACGATGCCCTGCTGCGAGATGCTGACTTCAATCGCGTCGATCGGAACCGTAATCGCCGGCTCCAGGGTGCGGCCGCGGTCGGCCGACTGCATCACCAGTTCGCCATCGGCGTTGAGGCTGAAGTTGCCGGCCCGGGCGTAGACGATCTCGTCGCCGTCCTGCAGTTGAAAGAAGCCGTCGCCGACGATGGCAATATCCAACTCGCCATTGGTTTCCAAGAGGCTCCCCAGGGAGTGGTCGACGGCGGTGCTTTGCACGCGCGTGCCAAGGCCGACGGAAATGCCCACCGGCGTCAGCTTGCCTTGGGAGTCCAAGAGGCCCGGCAGCTTGATGTGCTGGTAGATGAGGTCTTCGAAGTTGGCCCGCGAGCGCTTGAAGGCCGTCGTCCCCGAGTTCGCCAGGTTGTTGGCGATGGTATCGAGGTGGAACTGGCCGGCCTCCATGCCGGTCGCCGCGGAGTTCAAGGCCTGCAGGCTCATGGCGTCACCCGTTGTGCTCGAAGCGCGGTGAAGGGGTCAGACCCCTTTGTGGCTCAAATGCTTGCCAATGGTCAGACCGCTCGTCCGCAAAGGGGTCTGACCCCGTCGTTGTAAGACCGAACGCCGAACGACTCACTCGGTTCCCCGGCATTTGCCTTGGAGCCGTCCGGCGTTCATCCGAGATCGCCCCCGGATGTGGATCGATGTTTCGTGGTTAGAGAAGGGGTCTGACCCATTGGCCCTTACTCAAGGTCAGCGGCGGGCGGTGGCGGCGAGCAGTCGCCCCAGGGCCTCGTCCTGGAACCGGATCATGTTCACGTTGGTTTCCAGCGCCCGCGTGGCTTCGATCATCTGCATCATTTCCGCCACGGGACGCACGTTGGATGCCTCGACGAAACCCTGCCGCACCCCAGCGCCCTCGGCCGCCACCAGCGGTCCCGGCGCGTGGTACAGTCCATGCCCGATCTTGGTGAGCGGACCGCCAGGCCGCGGCTCGACCAGGTCGAGCCGGCCCACAAGCACACGCTGACCGCCGGGCAATGTGGCCGAGACCGTGCCGTCGTGTGCCACTTCCGCGTTGGTGGCGTCTGCGGGGACGACCAGCGGCCGTCCGCCGCCGGCGAGCACGTTGAAGCGCCCGTCCGCCGTGACCACCTCGCCGCGGTCGTTCACCGCCAGCCGTCCGTCGCGGGTGAGAAACTCCTGCCGGCCGTCGCCCACGCGGAAGAACCCCGGTCCGGCCAGCGCGAGATCCCACGTGCCGCCCGTCTCGTCGAGTGCCCCGGGAGAGAAGTCGGTCGCGGTCGCGTCGAACAGCACGCCGCCGGTGACGTTTTGCAGCTCGCCGGGCAGCGGCGGCCCGTGTCGGTTGGCCTCGGCCGGCGGATGCGCGGCCAACACCGCCAGGTCCCGCTTGAACGCCCCGGTCGAGGCATTCGCAAGATTGTTGCCGACGACATCCAGCCGGGCGTGTTGCGCGGCGGCCCCCTGGGCGGAGAGATACAGCCCGTACAGCATCGGCCGTGCGCCTGTGGCTTCGTCGTCGCCCCCCCGCTGAACCAAAGCTGCTCGCCTGATGGTTTATCGGACCGTTACAACCGGCAGCTTCATCAGAATCCCCCCCGTTTTACGGCCGCTCATTTGCCCATTTATTGCAGAAAACGCAGTTTGACAGCGGTCTGCGGCCGCAGGTACGGTGGAATCAGCGGCTTCGGTTCATCTGGAATCGGCGGTGCCGCCGGTTCCACACGCACAATGCATACGTCAGGGCTTCCACCGATGGTCCATCTGAGCGACGTTCTCTCGCGGTTCCGATTCGTTTCGACTGTTCTGGCGGCCGGCCTTGTGTGTGGGGCGTCGCCTGCGACCTCTGCCGCTAATGAGGCAACGGCGGCGGCGGTCCAGGTCCGCGACGTTACCGGGCGGCCCTGGTCGGTCATCGTCGCGCCGCACGGAGCCGGCGCGGGTCCGGTCGCTGTACTGGGAGTCGAGCGACTGCCGGTGATCGTCGCGGGCGCGGTGCTGGATCGCTCCGACGATGATGGCGATCGCAAGAAGTCGGACGACTCGAAGCGCAAGCGGGACGCGGAGCGAAAGGACTCGGAACGGAAGGAGGGGGCCCGCGAAGAGGCGAAGCGGAAACGGGACGCTGAGAAGCGCGACGAGGAACGCAAGCGGGCGGCGAAACGCAAGCGCGAGAAACAGCGCAAAAAGGAAGCCGAGCGGAAGAAGCCCGCGGACGATCCCAAACGCAAGCCAGAACGCAAACCGCCGGAATCGGAAACAAAGCCGGACGCCGAGACGAAGCCGCCCGTGGTCGAACGCCCGCACGGC
>JAHWKJ010000011.1 GCA_019347905.1 Planctomycetota bacterium | reverse complement strand
GCGACGGCGCACGTGACGAGCGGCCGGCGCATCAGGAGCGCCAGCCTCGCGACCCGGCCCGCGAGAAAGCTTCGACGGCGGGCGAGATACCAGTCCGCAGCGACGACGGCATTGACGTGCAAGTTTAAGACACGGGCAAGCGGAACACCGTAGCACAAGCGTCTCGCTTGTGCGGATGGTTCAACAGTTTTCGACTTCGGATTCCTGCACTGAAGCAAGCGGGACGCTTGCTCTACGGGAGAAAACGATGGCTGTCGCCGGAACCGGGGCCGCAACGAGTGTGCCCGTCGTCGATCGCCAACAGATCGGCTTCGGCGGCCTCACGTCCGACACGTTCATGAAGCTCTTGATCGCACAGCTTCAGAACCAGGATCCGCTGGAGCCTGTCGGCAACGAGGAGCTGCTCAGCCAGATCTCGATGATGCGGAACCTGCAGTCGAACATCGAGCTGGGCGAGGCGATGAAATCCATCACCACCAACCAGCAGCTTTCGACGGCGGCCACGTTCATCGGCCGCGCGGTCTCCGGGACCGACAAAGACAACAATCCCGTCAGCGGCGTCGTCGACCGAGCGTTCCTCCGCGACGGCGCCGCGTTCGTCGCCGTGGGCAGCGCGGAAATGCCGGTCAACAGCATTGCCAGCGTCGGCGTCTGAGTGCAGTCGGCCGTGGCCCTCCCAGCTATCCGCTCAGCCTTCCCAGCGCGACTTCATGAAGGCCAGCGCGTCCCGCGCCAGGTCTTCCTCCGTCTTAAACATCCGCCGCCAGATCTTGGTGGCGGCGGCCAGGTCCGGGAGCGCGAGGCCAAAAGCTTCGACCATCAGCCAGCCGTCGTAGCCCGTTTCCTTCAGCGTGGCAAACGTCGTGTCCCAGTCGACGTGGCCCTGTCCCGGCGTCGAGCGGTCGTTCTCGCTGATGTGGACGTGCACGCACTCGGCCGCGCACCCGCGAATCGCCTCGGCCAGGTCCTTCTCCTCGATGTTCGCGTGGAACGTGTCGTACATCATCTTGAGGTGCGGGTGGTTCACCTCGCGGACGAAGCGCACCGTCTCGGCCGCGCAGTTGAGGAAGTAGCACTCGAAGCGATTCAGGTACTCGACGACGAGCGTCACGCCCGCCTGCTGCGCGTGCTCGGCGGCCTTCGTCAGCGATTCTTTGCCCCACTTCCATTCGTCGGCCGTGGGACCTTTGCCGCTGAAGACCCCCAGGGCCGAATGGATCGGCCCGCACAGGTACTCCGCACCGGCGGCCTGGCACATGTCGACGGCCTGCTTGAGGTGCGAGACGCCGGCGGCCCGGATCTCGGCCTTGTCGGAAATCGGATTGGCCAACTCGCTGCAGACGGTGACGGCCGTCCGCTCCAGGCCGATCTGGTCGAGCTTCTTCCCCAGGGCCTCAAACTTCTTCGCGTTCATCTCGAACACGGGCAGCTCGACGCCGTCGTAGCCCATGTGCTTCAGGCTGTCGAGCAGCGGCTCGTGCTCCGCGGAGACGCCCCCGGTCCACAACAGCAGGTTCATGCCGTATTTCATGCTGTGAATTCCTCAGTCTGGCGGCTTGACCACGGATCACACCGATAGCACGGATATCAAATCCGATTGGACTTATCCGTGCTCATCAGTGTTATCAGTGGTAAAGAACTCGGCGGGTAAAAGTGTCGGCTGCGCGAGGCGGACGATTTCCAAGGCGTCCCGCAGCGCGGAGACGAAGGTCTCGGGAAGCGGCCTCAGTTTGACCCGGCCCAGCACCTGATTCAAGCGATAGAGCACGCCCTGCGGCTGGCAGTAGTCGAACAGGAACCGCGATCGGCGGAAGGCCTCGATGAACGCCGCCAGGTTCGTCGCTTGAAGCGGCGACATGTGGTTGACGGTCTGCTCAACGACCGCCGGATCGATTTCGTCCAGTGCGGCATAGTAGCGCCCCAGCGCCGGCGGATCGCGTTCGATCAGCACGGCGTCGAGCAGCACCTCCATCGCGATGTGGCCGAGAAAGCCCGGGCGATGGCCCTCTTCCGGCAGCGCTTCGCGGAACAGCCGCGTCAGCATGCCGGTGGTTTCATAGAAGCCGGGCGTCTGGTGGAACCAGCGGTCGTCGTCGAGGTGTGCGAGCACGCCCGCGGCCAGTTCGCCGACAGCGCCCGCGGAGCTCTCGGCCAGCGGGGCGACGCGCTTCTCGCGCATCCGCACGCGGCGGTCGGCCACCGAGAGCCAGTCGGGCACGGCCGTCCCGGCCAGAAACCAGGGCCGGTCGAGAAACCGCACGCCGTGGGCGAAATAGTTCATGCCGTTCGTAGTGACCGCCTTCAGGCGGTCTGCCTGTGGAAAGCGTTGGGGCCCATTGGACCCGCTGAAGCGGGTCACTACGAACTTACGAACCTAGAAATCGCGGAACGGACCGCGCGGTTCGGCCGCGTCCATCTCCTGCCGCCAGGCCTCGAAGCGGCTCTTGACGCGGGCCAGCACTTCGGGCCGCTCGCTGGACAGGTCGCGCCTTTCGCCGATGTCTTCGCTGAGGTCGAACAGCCCGCTGCCGCGCTGGGAGTCCACCCACTTCCAATGTCCCACGCGCGCCGCGCGGTCGCCGCGACGCTGCCAGAACATTTCCGTCCGCGGTGAAGCCGTTTCTCCCGCCAGGACGGGCAGCATATCAAAGCCGTCATACACCACGCCGTCTGGCAGTTCGGCATCGGCGAGTTTCGTCAGCGTGGGGAAGATTTCCAGCGCCGTCAGAAACTCGTTGGAGACGCGGCCGGGCGGAATGCGGCCGGGAAGGCGGGCCAGAAACGGCACCCGCAGGCCGCCCTCGAACATCTGTGCCTTGCCGCCCCGCAACGGATCGTTCTCGGCGCCTCCACCGCCGCCGTTATCGGAGAAGAAAATCACCAGCGTGTTGTCGGCGAGCTTCTGGCGGTCGAGCAGGTCGAGCACCGAGCCGATTGCATCGTCCATGGCCGTCACCGACGCCATGTATTCCAGCCGCCGCTTCTCGCGTGAGGGGACGAGGGCTTCTTTGCCATAGGCCTTCCCGGGCACCAGTTCGTCTCGCAAGTGCGGGTACAGCCGCTTGTACTCGTCAGGGGCCTGGGCGGCGCCGCGGATCGCCGGATCGAGACTCGAAGCCCCGTGCGGCGCGTTGAACGGCAGATATAGAAAGAACGGCCGCTCGCGATTCGCCTCGATGAACTTGAGCGCCTCGCGCTCGAACAGATCGGTGCAGTACGTGCCCTTATCTTCGGTGGTCGGCTCGTTCCCGCGAGACATCGACGGCACGCCGTAACGCTCGTGCGTGTAGTAATCGATGCCCGTGTTGACGAGGCCGTAGAACTCGTCGAAGCCGCGCTGCAGGGGCAGGTAGCGGCGAAGCTGGCCGCCGTCCCACTTGCCAAACACCGCCGTCGCGTAACCCGCGTCCTTCAGCACTTGGGAAACCATGATCTCGCGGACGTCCATGCCGAGGATCCGTTCGGGCGAGACGGCGTATTCCTCGGGGCCGATCCGCTTGCCGTAATCGGCCACGTCGTTGCGGATCATGTCGTAGAGGCCGTTGCGCTGTGGATAGCGCCCGGTAAGCAGGCTTCCGCGCGAGGGCGTGCAGGCCGGCCAGGTGACGTAGAAGCTCGTCAGCCGCACGCCTTCGCGGGCGAGCCGGTCGAGGTGCGGCGTCTTGATTTCGTTCTTGCCGAGACAACCGAGGTCGGTGTAGCCCTGGTCGTCGCTGACAATCAAGACGACGTTGGGCCGCTCGGCCGCGCGGGCGGCGGCGACCCCAGCCACGAGAATGGCACAGAGTACTTTCAGGAACGCGGGTGCCGTTGGAAATTGAAAGACAGGAAGATTGAGGACAGGAACATCAGAAACGGGTTTCATGTTCCTGTCCTCCCGTGCCTCGCTCGCGCTTCGGGTTAGTATTCGCCGCGAGCGAGGGTATTCCGACAACGCCTGGTTGGTCGTGGGTAAGCGCCGACTACTTGGCGGCCGGCAGCGTGTCGTCTTCCACTCCGCCCAGCATCCGCCGCTGGGCGATGAGCTGCCGGATCCTCGAAATCGGATACATCCGCACGATCTTGTTCTTGTACAACAGCCGGCCTTCCTCGTCGAACGTGATGTCGGCCGCGATCTCGTCCACGGCCAGATCGGCGTACAGCCCGGCGAACGTCTCCGGATCGACGGTCTGCGTCGTCTCCAGGTCGTTTCTCACATCGATGCCGCCGGCGAGCACCGCGAAGCTGTTGAGGCCCTTGACCGCCGGCTCGTAGAGGTCGTCCTGCTCCAGTGTGGCCTGGGCGGCGTTCAGCGCGTCGTAAGCGAGCTTAATGCGTTCCTTGTGCTGATCGTTCAGCGGGTCATTCGCCTGCTGGGCCGTCGCCGACGAGGGGCTGAAGAAACCTGCGCTGCCCAGCACATATCCCACGGCCACAAGCGTCAGCATTCCGCCGGTCCGCAACAAAGCACGCATCCGACTCTCTCCCCGAACGTGTCTGGTGAAGTTTCGCAGCGTTCATCGTGTCGAACGCCGCGAGGGCTTGCAAGCGGCAGTTTGCAATGGGAAGGGCCAACACTAACCCGAAGCGTCAGCGAGGGACTGGAACCTGCGACTGCCCGAACTCCCGAAGTCCCTCGCTGACGCTTCGGGCTGGTGTTCCGGCGGCACGCATGTATTCCGGTTGATTTATCGGCGGCGATGGGGTTAGATTGGAGCAGCGGCTTTGACAGGAGCTTGTGTCGAAAGGAAGGCGGCCCAGCGCCGTCAGCCGCTCATCTCTGTGGCCGAGGACGTTCTCCGGTCCGGTCGGACCGTGTTCATCGCGGCGGGTTGTGGTCCCCGCCGAACTGTAACTGCGCCCGCCGTGCGTCTTGTCGAAGGGAGAAGGATCGATGAGCAGGTATTCGCGTCGCGAGTTTATCGAGCAGTCGCTGTTGGCTGCGACGGCCGCCGCCGCGGCCGGGTCGGTCGTGCGTCCCATCGAAGCACAGGAGGGCTCGAAGAGTCCCAACGAGCGGCTGCGGATCGCCGTCCTGGGCGTGCGCGGCCGCGGGCAAAGCCACATTGCGGCGTTCAAAGGACGCAACGACTGCGAGATTGCAGCCATCGTCGATCCCGATGAAGCCATTGGCCAAAGCAAAGGCGTCGAGCAGATCGCCAAAGACACCGGCAAGCGACCCGTCTTCTACAAGGACGTCCGCAAGCTGGTCGAAGATCCCAGCATCGACATCGTCACCGTCGCCACGCCCAATCACTGGCATTCGCTGGCTTCGATCCTCGCCATCCAGAACGGCAAGGACGTCTACGTCGAAAAGCCGGTCAGCCACAACGTCGCCGAAGGCCGGCATCTCGTCGAAGCCGCCCGGCGGCACGGACGCATTGTGCAGGCCGGCACGCAGTGCCGCTCGAACCCCGGCACGATCGACGCCGTCGAATTCGTCCGCTCGGGCGGCATTGGCCGGGTGACGCTCGCTCGCGGGCTGTGCTACAAGCGGCGGGGCCCCATTGGACCGCGCGGCAACTACGACGTGCCCGCCGGCGTCGATTACGACCTATGGCTCGGTCCCGCACCGGAAGAGGCTCTCACTCGTCCGCGGCTGCACTACGACTGGCACTGGCAGTGGCACTCCGGCAACGGCGACCTGGGCAACCAGGGCATCCACCAGATGGACATCTGCCGCTGGGGACTCGGCGCGAACGACATGGGCAAGGGCGTGGTGAGCTACGGCGGCCGCTTCGGCTACGAAGACGCCGGCGAAACCGCCAACACGCAGGTCAGCATTCACGACTACGGCGACAAGACGCTCGTCTTCGAGGTCCGCGGCCTGGAGACCGACAAGCTGCGCGGAGCGACCGTGGGCGTCATTTTCCACGGCACCGACGGCTACGTCGTCCTCACCAGTTACACGCACGGCGCCGCATACGACGCCGACGGCAACATGATCAAGCCTTTCAGCGGCGGCGGCGACCAGCTCCATTACGACAACTTCCTGAAGGCCGTCCGCAGCCGCAAGGTCGAAGACCTGAACGGCGACGTGCTGGAAGGCCACCTGTCGAGTGCGCTGTGCCACCTGGGGAACATCTCTTACCGGCTCGGCGAATCGCTGCCGGCCGAAGAGGCAGCAAAGCGTCTGCCGCCGAATGCGGAGAACCAGGAGACGTTCGAGCGCTTCGTGCAGCACCTGAAGGCGAACAGCGTGGACCTGGCGACGGCGAAGATCGCCTGCGGCCGGTTACTGGCATTCGACTGCGAACGGGAGCAGTTCGGCGGCCCGGGCGCGCAGGAGGCCAATGCGATGCTGACGCGCGAGTACCGCAAGGGCTTCGAGCTGCCCGCGGTGTAGTGCAGTGCATCTCGCGCCGCGCACACGAAGTCCAGAAGCCCACGGGTTGCAACCCGTGGGCTTTTGGCTTTCGTCTTGACGCTGCGTGCGGTCCGCGGCTATTCCAAAGTAGCCGCGTCGCTGGAGCGACGCGATCTTCCGGTCGCTCCAGCGACCGGTCTACTGTGATGACTGACGCCCCCTTTTAACCGGTGAGGCCATGGGAATCGAGAATCGCGACTACGCCCGCGGTTCGTCCGGCGGCTGGTGGGGCGGCGGCTATGGCGGCTACGGCGGCGGAACCTCGCCCGTCTGCAAATGGCTGATCGGCATCACGGCCGGCGTGTTCCTCCTGCAACTGGCGACGACGCGCCTCGCGACACGGGAAGAGTTTCGCCGTACGGGACACGATCGCGTGTCAGTCGCTGAACAATGGCTGCAGCTCGACCCGGACAAGGTCGTGCACCAGGGCCAGGTCTGGCGGCTGATCACCTACGCGTTCTGCCACAGCCGCCGCGAGCTGTTTCACATCGTCTTCAACATGCTGTTTTTGTGGTGGTTCGGCAAGACGCTGGAGTCGATGTACGGCTCGCGCGAGTTTCTGCTGTTTTACCTGATCGCGGCGCTCATCTCCGCGGCCGCGTTCGTGGGGCTGGCACTGTTCAGCGAGCGGCTCAACCCCGCGGTGGGGGCTTCCGGCTCGATCATGGCGGTCGTGATGCTGTACGCCCTGCACTTCCCGCGGCAGCAGATTCTGCTGTTCTTCGTGATCCCGCTGGAAATCCGCTGGCTGGTGCTGTTCTACGTGCTCTACGACCTGTATCCCGTCGCGCAGGAATTGCTGGGGCAGCCGTCGAGAGACGGCATCGCCCACTCCGCACACCTGGGGGGACTGGCGTTCGGCTTCGCTTATCGGAAACTCAACTGGCGATTGGACCGGCTCATGCGCGGCTGGCGGCTGCCGAACTGGCGCCGCCGCTTCGGCTCGCAGCGCAAGATTCGCATCTACCATCCCGAGCCGCCGGAGCCCCGCGAGCCAGTGGGCGACCTGGAGGCGGAGCTGGACCGCATTCTGGAAAAGATCGGCACCCAGGGCGAATCCAGCCTCACCGATCGCGAGCGAGAAGTCCTCAAGGCCGCCAGCCGCAAGTACAAGAACCGGCTGTCGTAGGCGCGACCGAGAAGCCGTCGGCACAAGGGCCTCGACGGATCGACAGTGGCTCCGAATACAGGTGAACGCTTTTAAGAACCTGCGGCCTTGAGCAGTTCTTCAGCGGACTCCCGGCTCGGGAGCGGCGCTTCCGGGAAGTAGTCGACGACGTGGGGCATTAACTCCACGTTCCCTTGTCGGTCCTCGGCGTGGGCGGAGAGCCGCAGTCCACCGGCACTCGGAAGCGTGAGGTCGATCTCCATTCACCGTAGTTCTCGCCCGTGGCGCGCACCGGGCGGTCGTTGACCACGACCTGCTTCACGTCGTAGTTGTCCGACGTCACCCCGCGCACCCGAACCATGCCGGACGACACCGGCTCGATGTGCGCGATCACCGTGACCGGCGGCAGGTCGTCTTTCGGTTCGAGGTCGAAGTAGTCTTCGATCGAGTAGTCGTAATTCGCGTCTCCGGCGGCCCGCGGGAAGAACACGGGCGTGTTGACCTGCGAGAAGGTCAGCCGCTGATGCTCGTGCCGATGCATCACGCAGCGCCACAGGCCGTAGGCGCAATCGTGCACGTCGAAATCCTCGATCCGCACGCAGGGGGTCCCGCAATGGAAGGCCCAATGCGAATTCCAGATCTTCGTGTTCCGCAGCACGAACGGATGCTGATAATCGGGACCGACGCCTTCCACGTCGCTGTCCCGGGCGGCGAATTTTCCGCCGGCGAAGCCTCCCAGGTTGATCGCGAACAACCGCTGACAGTGGGCTTCGTTGCCGTCGAAGCGAACGAACGGCAGCGTCCGGACGTCCACGGTCTTGGTCGTCCCGTCTTTCTGAAGGATCGGCAGTCGGGGATTGAAGTCCTCCCGTTCGACCACTTCAAAGCGGAAGCCGTCCTCGTCGCATTCCGCCGCGACGTTCCGCGTGAAGGTGTTCAGACTGTTGGCCCACCAGAACCCGGAGCCGAGGTTCAAGTCGTAGGGCAGCACCTGCTCGGGCAGCGGTTTGCCGCCGAGGGCCTGAACCGCCAGATTGCGGTCGAAGATGTTGTAGACCTCGGTTCCGTCCTCCAGAAAATAGCCGTGGCCGACACCCTTATAGCCGACGCAGTCCTTGACCACGAGATACTGCGTGCCGTGCACGGTGATCCAGCGGTTGTGACTGTCCCACACGGACAGCCCAATGAGGCTGCTGCCCCGCATCGTATCGCCGACCAGGTGATAGTGGATGGGATACTTGCCGAGTGTGTCCCGCTTGCCGAGGTGCCGGAACTCGGCATAGCTGATGCCGCCCTGCGAGCCGGCGTGATACATCGTGTGACCGCGGACGCCCGCCGGATCCGCCGACTCGACGATCACGTTGCGGCTGAGATTCGCGACTTCGGCCCGGTATTCCCCGCTCCCCAGGTGGTCGAACTGGAGCGGTTTGTCGAGGCTGACGATCTGAAGTCGGGAATCGAAGCTCCCCCAGGGACGCATGTGGGTGATCGTGCGCTCTTCGGTGGCGGGGTTATCGGCGACGCTGTTGTCCTCGCCCGATTTCGCCCGGCGGGTCCCGATGTAACCGAACTGCCGCGTCGTGCCGGTGAGAATGATGCGGTCCCCGACTTTCCAACCGGGGAGCGGATGGGGCATCACGATGCGGGCCTCGCCCACTTTCGCCGACTGGTAGGGAAGCTTGACCCACGTGCGTTCGAGCGGCGCGCCGTGCAAATCCATGCGTCCGCCGCAACACACGATCGCGGGACACGTCTTTTGGTCCATGCCCTCGATGTAGTGCAGCCGAATCGTCGCGGTGAACTCGGCGGCCAGCGGCGCCTCGGGTGAGCCGATCTCCAATGCCGGCCGCACGACCGGCGCGGTGAGCCTGCCATCCGGTTTCTCCGCGCCGAGCAGAACTCCGTTCTGGCAGTCGAAACCGTCTTCGCAGAAGTCGTCGAGATCCTCGATGCGAATCAGCCCCACGTCGAGCCGGGTGGTGCGGTCGGTGGCGAACGTCAGCGTGCCGGCAATCTGCACCGCACGAATGACCTCTGCCGAATCCCGATCGTAAACGAGCCGGTGTCCGCGTCGGATCAGCACCCGCGCTCCCTCGCCGGGGACGCGGCCGCCGACCCAGCTTTCCGGCGACGACCACGCGCCGCTGCGGGCGGATTGGATCACCGGCGCCCCGTCGCGACCCGCGTCCGCGTGCGCGAGGAGGGGCGGAGTCGTCGTCGCGAGGACGGTCAATATCGTGAGGCCGCGTGCGATCGCACCGGCCGAGCAATTCTTCATCATGCTAATCCACCTGGTCGTAATCGTTGGCAGTTCCACTCGGCGGACGGTTGAAAATGCGGACCTTCTCGATGCGGATCGGGTCCAGTTGGCTCTCGCCTTCCTCAATCGAAATGCGAATGCCGGTCTGTTTGGGATCGGAATAGCGATCGCCCAGCTTGTCCCACGGGGTGCTGGAGTCCGGATCGTCGAGCCACATCACCGCGACCTGGTAGTCCCCGGGCGGCGCGCCGTCTCCGCCTTGATACGTCGTGACCTCGAACGACCCGTCCGCGCCGACGGTCGCGCGGGGCCGCGTGCCGCGCGCGTCGAAGTTCTTGCCGTCGGCGCGATGCAGCACCAGCATGGCCCCCTCGGCGGGTTTTCCGTTGATGAACAGGGAACCTTGTGCGGGCTGGAGCGCGGGCCGCTCCTCCTGCGGCCCTCCGCAGCCGCAGAGCCACAACAGGAGGATGCCCGCGCCCAGGCGCGCACTTTGAGACACGTCCGACAACTGCATCGAATATCTCGCAAAACGAGCGATTCCGTCGCTAAATCAACGACAGCAATTCTGGGACAGCGCGGTTTGTGGGGCTGCCACTGTCCCGGAGGGACAACTGAGAATAGCCCAGCGATTCATCGCTGGGTGGAAGCCGGTTTTCGACCGGTGAAGTCCCGGAGGGACGACTGAATGGCCGCATCTTCTTCAGCCGTCCCTCCGGGACTCAGCGACCTGGACTGGCATCCCCTCCCGGCGATGAATCGCCGGGCTATTTTCGGGTGTCCCTTCGGGACAGCGAGCTGCGGTCATCACCTCCACGCACCGCTCCAATTCGACGAGCACACCAGAATCGCTGACGGTGCTTCAGAACTCTCAGAATTCCCCGACCACTTCCCCCCCAGCCCGGGTGCACAACGCGATGAACACGAGGTTGCTCATGTTGTCGCTGAGGAACCGCGCCGAGCCGTCCGCCAGGGCCACCTGGACGCCGCCGGTATGAAAGGAGAAGGGATTGGCCCACTTGTTCGAGGCGTTGAGAAATCGCGGCCCTCGGGTCGTGAGGCCATTGTCCTCAAAGCCGTACATCCAGCCGGCGGAGGGACCGGCCCAGTAGTCGAACCAGCCGCCGAACTCCGGCGGACGCGCGACGACGCTTCCGCTCACGCGGTCGCGGCGGAGCCATTGGTAACGGCCGGCGGATTCGTGGACGATGATCGTGTTCGTCGTCCCGTCGGTCACATCGCGAAAGCGGCGTCCCGAGCCGCCGCCGCCGAAAATGCCGAGATTCGAGTTGGCGGCGGCGCCGGGCGCATAGATCCGATGCGTTCCGGGATGAATGCCGCGCTGTCCCGCGTAGTCCGAGGTAAACGCCCCGCGATCGGTCCGGATCTGCCAGCCGCTCGCGGTCCGCATCCGCAACGTGCTCGTCATCTGGGTTCCGCCGGGCGTGGAGGCGCATTCAAACAGCGCCAGCTTGGTTTCGATCGCCGGGCGGTTGGGCGGCTCGAAGAAGGCGAAATCGTCATTGTACAAATCGCCCAGGGTCGCCTGATCGAAGTAGGGCAGAATCTGCGGAATCCAACTGCTGGAACAGCTCCCAGATTCTCTCGCTGGTTGCCTTCCTGGACACGGAATCCCTCAACAAGCAAGCTGCTCACGAAGTGCGCCGTTTCCGGCGCTGTCTCTGCCGAGTCAAATGCTCTCGTCGCCATTCCTTCACTGATCTACGAAGCGCGATTCTTCTCGTCCCGCACCGGTTGGAGCGGTCGCTTGGCCGCAAATGAGACGTACTTACGCCCGGACTCCCGCTCCTGCCGACGCAGGTCTTCACAGATTGCGTGCAGATCGCCTCCAAAGCGATCCGAATGTTCCTGCCGCACCCGGCGGATCTCTTCAACAATGGGATCGTTTCGCATGGTTACGACTCCAACAATTCTTCCGGCGTGCAGATGGTCGTCTCGACGTAAACCGTCGGATTCATAACGTCCCTATTTCCCGTGCTCATGCCCATGCCCGTGGTGATGATGGCCGCCGCCGTGGAAGAGCGGGTGGTCCTTCTGGCCGCGGGCGGTGACGTAGGCCACGAGGTCGAGGATCTCTTCCCGCGTCAGTTTCTCCACCAGTCCTTTGGGCATGATCGAGGCCTTCGACTTCACGCGCTCGACGATTTCGCTCGGCTTCAGCACCAGCGCGTCCGTTTTCGCCAGCGGGTTTTCGATGACTTGGACCGCCTCGGGCGTTTCTTCGAGGATGAGGCCGGAGACGACCTTGCCGCTCGCCAGCTCGAACGTGTAGCTGTGGAACTTCTCGTTGATGCGAGCCGACGGATCGAGGATCTCCTTGAGCACTTCCGCCGGCGAACCGAACTGCTTGGGGTCGAGCTTCGTGAGGTCCGGACCTATTTCGCGGCCTTCGCCGTTCAGCTTGTGGCAGGCGACGCAGTTGGCGACCGTAAACATCTGCTTGCCGGTTCCGTAGGAGCGGCCATCCGCGAAGGTCTCCAGAAGCGGTTCCAGGTCGCCGAACTGCCACTCGGTGCGTGGGCGGTTGAACTTCAGAAGCTCGTCTTCGATGGGCAGCGGATGAGCCGCCAGATAGCCGGCCGGATCCGCAAAGTACGCGTCGAGATCGTCCACGACGTACAGCGAGCCGTACATCCGCCGCCAGTGTCCCGGGTATGTGCACACGTAGGGATAAATCCCCGGCCGCTCGGGAGCGGTGAAGCTCAGCTTCTGCGACTGGGTGGGAAACAACAGTTCGCTGGCCAGCAGAACGTGCGGCGATGGCGGGACATACCCGCGCTCCATTGCACCCGGTTGCGTGGCGGTGGCTTCCGCGAGCTCGCCGAGTTCGGCCATGTGCCCCGGCTGCGTGATCACCAGGTTGTGCGGCATGATGTCCGAGTTCTCGAACAGGAACTCGACCGGCTTGCCGGCGGCGACGACGAGGCGTTCCTCGTCAAACGCCATGCGGTGCGGCACCGTACCGATGCGGATCACCCGCACGCCCAGCTCACCCAGTCTGGCCCGCGCGGCCCGCGCTTCTTCGGCCGGCAGCAGCGTCGCAAGCGAACCCGCCAGCTCCAGCGCGTCGAGGGCCGCCGGCGTCGTGCGGTCCGCAACGGGGATATCCTCGATGTAACCGGTGAGCGTAGCCACAAGGGCCGGCGCCGCGTCCGGCGGCCAGTGCGGGCGGGGAATCTGCTGCAGGGCACGAATGGCCGCAATGCGGTCCGTTCCCTTGTGCACAAAGTCGGCCAGCGATTGAAACACTTCCGCCTCGTGCCCGCGGATCGACACCAGCGCCGTCATTGCGGCCCGGCGGAGCATGCCGGGCGCTCCACCGCCGCCCACAGCGAATTCTGCCTTCGGTTTCGGAGCCGGGATGTTCTGCTGCTGGAACACCGGCTCGCGGCGGCCGCTCAGCACGGTGAGCGTGAAGCCGTCGAGCCGCTGCCCGAGGCCGCCGTCGGTACGGTTATGGATCACGATCCGCTCGATGGGGGCCTCGCGGCCGAGATCCAGCTCCCACCACGGGTTCTCGGTGTTCTCCTGCGTGTGGGTCTGGCCGCCCGCGCCGTAGCTGCCGTCGGTCTTGCCGTCGATGCCGCGGGCCGCGTCGCCGCCGTGGGCGGTGTTCTTCTGCGTCGCCTTGCTGCGGCGGGCGATATTCGTGCCGTCGCTGTAGACCTCGACTTCGGCCAGCGTGAGCGTGCGGCGTCCCGGCAGCTCGATCCGCACATAGCGGCCGAGCGTGCCGTCGGCAGCGCCCGCTTCGGATGCCAGCTCCGGCGGCAGGCCCTGAAGGAGCGGCAGGAGCTTCGGATACAGCGCCGCCCGCAGGCTGGGGTCGGGAATCAGCCGCACGGCGAGCACCAGGTCCCGCAGCGAGCGGGCGGTACCCAGCGCCAGCTTCCACGCGGCCTCAGGGCTGCCGTCGGCGGCGATGAGCGCGACATAGCCGATCTGCCGCACGACCGGCAGCTTCGCATCCGTCGCCATGTTCTCCAGCTCGTCGCGGACTTGGGCCAGCTCGGCGGGATTGCGCGCGGTCAACAGCCGCACGAGATCGAACACGACGCTCTGTCCTTCGTCGCGCTCATCGAGGCCGGCAATGGCATCCAGCAGCACGCGCAGCTCGCTCGCCTTACGGATGTGGGCCAGCCCCGCAATCGCCTCGCGGCGGAAGTCGTCGGTGACTCCGCTGCGGTACAACAGCTCGACGAACACGCCGCGGTTACGGGGCATCTTCAAGAGCTCGGGCGTGCTCACGTTTTTGAGCAGGAAACGAGCGCCGGCGTCGCTGGTAAAGGCGATCTCGCGGCCCTCGGACAGGGCCTTCTTCCAGTAAGGCTCCAGAGTGGCCATCGTCTCGCCGCGGGTGTAATCGAGGTATTCATCCGTCGGATGCTCGGCCGAGATCAGGGGGATTTCGACCGCCTCCGGCTCCTCAAAGAAGCTGGCGGCGCGGACAGCCTCCAGACGCACGAGTGGATGCTCGTCGGCGGCGAGCTTCTTGATCATTTCCAGCGCGTACGCGACGCGGTCGCGCCAGTCGCACAACACGCGCGTGGCGGCCGCGCGGGCCCGGTGGTCGCGGGAGGCCAGCACGCGCTTCAGCAAATCCTCATCGACCACGTTGTGCGACTGGAACAGCCACAACGCCTCCAGCACGTGGTGCTCGTAATGGGGATCGTGCTTGGCGAGCGCCGCCACCCAGCGATTGGCGGCATCCACGACTTCCTGTGTGTCGCGAGCCGATAGCTCGATCCGCGCCCGGTAACGCACGCGGTCTTCCGGCTGCTTGAGCACATCGAGCAGCTTCGACACCGGCTCGCCGGCGATCGTGGGCGGATTGGAGAACCGCCGCTCCGGCACAATCACGCGGTAGACGCGGCCGTGCTCGGCGTCGCGGCTGGGATCGCGCAGGTTGTGCTGCATGTGGCCGATGATCGGGTTCTGCCAGTCGACGAAATACAGCGCACCGTCCGGACCGATCTCCAGATCGACCGGGCGAAAGTTGGGATCGCTGGACGACAGGATCGGCTCGCGCTCCTGGGCGGTGAGGCTGGCGCCCGTCGGCCCCACCTCGTACCGCAGAATCCCCTGAAAGCCGATCACATTCCCGACCAGGAGGTTGCCCTGCATGTCCTCGGGGAAGTGCTTGCTCGACAGGATTTCGGTCGCGGGACACGGCCGCGTGCGCTGCTGATAGACCTGCGGCGGCTTGGGGTGCTTGCGGGGAAAATCGACGCGGCCGGAGAACAGCGTGCCGTGATAGGGTTGCGACCCCGTGCCGTCATGCACGATGTCCTGCCCCCAGTCGTCGAACACGTGCCCGTGCGGGTTGGCGAATCCGAACGAGACGTAGTCGTCAAACTTGAACGTGCGGGGCTCGAAGCGAAACACGGCGGCGTTGGCCGTGCGGACCGGCGGTCCCCAGGGCGACTCGACCTGCGTGTGATGGAACGTGCCTTCCTGGAAGTACATCGCCCCGCCCGGCGACAGCACGAAGCTGTTGGCCGTGTGGTGCGTGTCGGCGGAGTCGATGCCGTGCAGCACGCGTTGGAAAACGTCGGCCTTGTCGTCGCCGTCGGTGTCCTTGAGGAACAGAATGTCGGGGGCCATCGCGACCAGCACGCCGCCGCCCCAGAACTCGAAACCGGTGGGGTTGTGCAGGTTGCCGGCGAACGTCTTGATTTCATCGGTGCGGCCGTCGCCGTCGGTGTCTTCGAGGATCAAGAGCTTGTCGTTCATGGGCTGGCCCGGCTTCCAGTGCGGATAGGTGGGCCAGGCGGCGACCCACAGCCGGCCCCTGGTATCGAAGGCCATCTGCACGGGGTTGATCAGCTCCGGAAAGTCTTCTTCCGACGCGACCAGCTCGACCCGCATCCCCTCGTGCACGGTCATCTTCTCGATGGAGTCTTCGCCGGAAAGGAACAGGTGCTTGCCGCCAGGCAGGGGTCCCGGCTTGTTGGTAGTGACGGGGACGAACGGCGGCAGGCTGGAGTCGTCCGGCTTTGCCGGCGTCCCCTGCGCCGCCGCCCAGACGACGCGGTCGCGGTTGGCGGTCATCGCGTCGAGGACTTCCATTTCGCGCTGCATCACGTCGCGGTTGGTCTGGCCTTCGACGAACTTCAGGTCGGCCCGGCCGCCGTAGATCGAGTAGCCGTCGACCGTGCGGTAGCGGTTGAACCAGTGGAAGTTCTTGTCAAGAACGGCGCGGCGGATTGCTTCCAGCCGGGCATCGTCGGCGCCGTTTGGCTTCGCCTGCGGGAACAGTGCCTTAACGATGGATTCCGCAAGCGCGCGGTTGCCCTCGCTGGTGAGGTGGATGCCGTTGATCGAGAGCGGCGGCTGCCTTTTCTGCCGACGGATCTCGTACTGCCTTTGCATCGGATGGGACAGGTCGACGAACAGCGCGCCTTCCGCCTGTGCCACTTCGCGCATGGCAGTCGTGTACAGCAGCAGCCGGGCGTTGTTCTCCGTGCCGTCCGGGAGGTTACGATCGCCGAGGTGTTCGTGGGCGATGGGCGAGAAGACCACCACTCGCGGAGCGGATTCGCCGTTGTACTTCTGGCCGCGCCAGTGCCGGATCTCGTTCGCGAGGTTCTGCTTGAAGACGTCGAGGCCTGCCTCGCCGGCGAACGACTCGTTGTAGCCGAAGAAGGCGAAGATTACGTCGGTCTCGTTCTTCGCCAGCCAGTCGTCGGGGCTGCCGAAGTTGGCGGACCGCAGCCTGACCGTCAGCTCGTCGCCGGAGAAGCCCAGGTTGCGGAACGCGACCTGCCGCTCCGGAAAGCGGGCCTGGATCAGCGTTTCCAGCCAGCCGTCATGCTGCATCCGCTCGGCCAAGGTGTTGCCGAGGATGGAAACGCGATCGCCGGGCCCCAGTTCCAGCGCCTGCGCGAAGGCGGCATTTGCAGAGAACGCGACGGCCAGCGCGGCCGAAAACGCGTGAAACCACGAAGCGGAGAAACACCGCATGAAAACTGACTCCTCGGAAAACACTGCGTAGATCCCGCTGCCAGCGGGTTCGGCGGAGCGAATGCGACCAAACGGAAATTCCATTGTTTCACGCGACCGGAGAAGTTGCGAGCGACGGCTGCAAAACCGCACAAGGCCAGAACAGCCGGGCCGTGCCGGCCTGGCAGCGGCGCAGCCGCAACCAATGGGGCAAGGCGGCGGGGCCGAGGAAGTGCATTCGCTGGTCGCAAGTGTGCTGCCGATGGATGCCGCTCGCGAAGCGCGAGCGTCCGCGCCGATTGCACAAGCTTTTCGGTCTCGGTAGACTGCGCTCCGCACGGAGGCCTCGCCGTTCGCCCGGATGCCGCCACCTGGAGCGGCTCGGGCGGCCACCGGACACGCCGCGAACACGAAATCGCCTGCGCGCCGGCGGCCGAATGGACGATCTATGCCGATGGCAGCGCTGCTGCCCAAAGCCTCTGTGGAGTGGCCTCTATGCCTGTTCCGTCGATTGACTCGCGTCGCACCGGCCGGAGCCGGCGCCTCTGCCTGTGTCTGTCCGCTGCCCTCGCCCTGACTGCCGCGCTCTCCGTCTCGTGGGGACAGGCCGAGCCAGAGGCCGAAGCCCAGGGTCTCGCGGGCCTTTTGCCCGAGGACGTGCCGCGCGACCTCGACTTCGAGGCCTTTTCGCGCCTGCCCGAAGACTGGCAGGAGTTTCGCGAACAGGCGACGGCTGAGGTCGCCCGGCTGTATACCGAGACGGCCACGCTGGACGTCGCCGCCCAGCGCGAGTTGCTCGAGACGCTCGACGAGCGCCGCCAGAAGCTCGAGGCGGCCGCCAAAGAGCATCGGCTGAAGGAACACTACGGTACCTACATCACGCTGGCCGGCAACCTGGAGCGCCGCGTCGATGCGTACCGGGCCGCACTCGACACACTGGACGCGGACCAGAGCGCGGAGCGCACGCGTCAGCTCGAAGAAGCCCGCAAGCCGCTGCTGGATGCCGCGCAAGACCTCCGCGCCTGGCTGAGAGGCTACGCCCACGCCGATACGTGGACCCGCTGGCTGCGTTTGAACGAGCTGATCGCCGCCGCCGAAGGCAGTGCACCGGCCGACGCGCTCAGCGAGGCCGCCCGCACCTCGCAGGCGAAGCTCGATCGCCGACCGGAATTGAACGAGGAGCAGCGCGACTTCACCAGCCGCGACAAGTTCAACCGGTTGGCCCAGGCCCTCGAAGTGTACCTGGCAATCGCCGACCGGCCGGACGAACCGGTCGACATGGCGCAGCTCCGCGAACTGCTGGGGACGCTGCTGAAGGCGCTGGAGCGTTACGAGCAGACGAACTACGCAGCCGACGCCGCCGCGGCGCGCCAAGCCTATGCCACGCTTCGCGAGACCGCCCCCGACGGCGGACGTCGGCTGAGCGAGGCCCTCCGCGAACACTACTTCAACTTCAACGTGAAGTTCGTGGCGTCGGAGAGGTTCCTGAGCCGCCTGATGTCGGAAGAGCGGCAGGAATCCGGTTTCATCAGCGATTACATCCTGGGCGCGTGCATCTCAGGCTGTCAGTGGACGACGACGTCTGTCGGCCTGAACCTCAAGCCCAGCAACGACAACGCCCGCTTCGAGGTCACGCTGGCCGGCACCACGCAAAGCAGCACGACCGCCGTCGCCCGCAAAGCGACCGTGTGGTCGAGCGGCTATCACCGCTTCTGGGCCGCCAAGGAAGTGGAATTCGACGGCCACAACTTCGAGGCCGATCCCGCGACGATTGCCGTGGACGTGAACACCGCGACCACCGGCATCCGCACGAAGTTCAGCGGCATCCCCCTTCTGGGCGCCATCGCCCGCAGCATGGCCCGCAAGGAGATCGCCCGCCGCCGCCCGCAGTCCGACGCCATCACCCGCCAAAAGATCGCCGAAGAAGTGCTGCCGGAGCTGAACCGCGAGGTCAACAAGAACCTCGTCCAGGCGGAGAGCGATCTGGAGAACGACCTTTACAAACGGCTTCGGGAGGGCGGCGTCTACCCGGAGGCCGAGTCGTTCAAAACCACCACGAAATACCTGTGGATGAACGACCGGGTCTGGGAGCCGAACGAACTGGGCGGCAGCACGCCCAGCCATACCCGCAACCGTTCCGGCGGTGCAACGCTGCACCTGCACGAGAGCTTCCTGAACAACATGATCGACCGCATGAACTTCGCCGGCCGCACGATGACCGAGACGGAGGTCCGCCAGGAGCTCGAACGTTACTTCTCGATTCTCGCCGGCAAGAAGGTCGATCTCGGCTCCGATGAGCCGGTGGAAGACGCCGAAGGCCCGGACGCGTTCATCTTCGCCGAGAACGACCCCATTCGCGTGCGGATCGAAGACGGCGTGGTGAAGGTCGTGATCAACGCCGCATTCCGCCAGGAAGGCCGCGAAAACATCCCGCCGCAGATCGTGACGATTCCGCTGACGTACCGCGTGGTCGGCGAGCAGATCGTGATCAACCGCGGGACGGTCATCGTGGACCCGGCGGCGGCGCCGGAGAGCCGCACCGAGCAGATCGCCCGGGCTGCGGCCATTCGTCAGCGGCTGGAGAAGTCCATCACCGACCGCACCCGCGACCGCACGCTGGTCTTCACGGACAAGGACGGCAAGGAGTTCCGCGTGAAGCTCAGCTATTTCCTGCCCGAAAACGGCTGGCTGACCATCTGGGGAGAGTAATCGCACATTCGCTCTGCGACTCAGCCGGCACGCCCTAGCGTCCGGTTCCGGAACTGTGGAACCGGGGGCTAGTGCCCACCGGCTGATTGATTTAACCTGACACGAGCGCAAGAGGCTTACTCCTCGTCGCCGCTGGCGACCAGCCGCGCCGCGAAGCCTTCTGACGTGCGGTAGATTTCGACGACCTGCACGGCCCGCTTGCCGGAACGGGTGCGTGGCGCATCGAGCGACGGGATGGCGTCAGTGTCGACGGGGTTGCCGTCATTGCGCACCAGCAGATACTGCCAGGCCGTCGCATCGACGTCGGAGCGAATTGTGCTCACGCGGCCGTCGCCCCAGAGAAACACGCCCGCCTTGCCGCGACTCGATTCGTAGGGCGCCGCAAAGCTCCCCTTCTCGCCCGGGAGCGGGTACTTGCCGTCGCTGAATACGACGTCCTCCGGCTTCATCCACGGGATCTGGCGCTCCGGCCCCACGGAACCCACCAGCAGGGTATTCGACAGCCCGTCGGTGAAGTCGGCAATTCGCGCCGCACCCGGCGGTTTGAGGTTGAGGAGCGCCTGTGTCGGACGATCGGGATCCATCTTGATGCCCTCGGGCGGGAAGGCCATGTCCTCACCCACGACGGCCGCGTAGTGCGTGTAGAAGTCATCGCTGTCGCCGTACGCGGGATCGCGATAGACCTGCGGCATTTTCGACAACAGCTTTGAGTTGTTCGGCCCATTCCACGGTTCGTCCCAGCGGTAAGCGTTGTACAACGGCGCCTGGTCGAGGTACGGGAGAAGCACGACTCGCCAACTGTGCCAGGGCTTGCCGTCCGGCCCGTGAATCACCGCCGGCGGAAATGACTTGTGCGTGTCGGCAAAGTTATACAGCGCGAGGCCGATCTGCTTGAGGTTGTTCTCCGAAAATTGCAGCCGGGCCGGCCCGCCGGCGGAATTGCTGCCCAGCACGGTGGTGTCGCGGCCGTTGTCGACCGTCAAATAATCCGGGCAGGCTTCGATCTCCTCGGTGGTAGCCCCAGGCGGACGGAACAGCACGAGCTGCTCACCGTTCTCAATCTGTTCGGCCGCGGCGGGGGCGATGCGCAGCGTCGCCGAACGCTCACGGTCCACACTCACCACGCGCACGCGGACGAGCCGCGTGTCCCGCGTCGAGAGCGTGAACTCACTGCCGACGAAGCCCAGATACAGTCCCTCGGCCAGATCCGGCAGGTTCGCCAGCCGCCGATTCAGCGAAAACCGCGGGTTCGCCAGCTCGACAACACGCAACGTGCCGTCCTTCGCGACCGACTCGATCCGTCCGACGTTCGCGTGGTACGGATTCATCCGATACCGCCGCACGGCATTCCCGCCCGCCGACGATGATTCGTCCGCGAACCCATCACGAGCCACGCCCGCGGCAACAATCAATGCGAAAGCGGCAAGGAATCGCAGTCTCATCGCGTTATCCTCCAAGACGAGGTCGTCGAACGTCACGGTGCCTCCTGCGGATCGAGTTCTGGATCGAGCGCGAAACGATCGAGCGCAGCACGGTCGCCAGTCCAGCGGATGATCCCGTAGGTCTCACCAACCCAGTCGCTGTCCTGATGAATGGTGATTTGAACCGTTTGGTTCTCGCTCAGCGGCAACAACTCGCTCGGCTTGAGCACGCCGTTCTCATATATGGCTTCGACGACAAGCGCCATGAGTGGTTCTCCTGAGGCGTCAGGTAAATCGCCTTCGCTTCAGTCTATCACCCCCCGCCGTGGAACAGAACGTTTCCTATTCTGGCCGTTGGCGTCAAAGACATGCACGTCGTGATGAGACCAACCGCCCCATTGCATTCCACGGCGGGAACGGGTTGACTAACTGGTGCGGATTCACGAACGGCAAGTGGCTGGGGAGGCGGCAGATGTTGCGACGAATGGCGTGGGCGGCGGTGTTCGTTGGTACGATGCTCTCGCTCCCGGCGCGGGCCTCCGACGCCGAGAGCGCTCCCGAAGCGCTGCTGCCGGCCGAGAGTGTGCTGTATCTGCGCTTTGACGGCATGGCCGGCCAGCGCACGGCGTATGCGAAGACGATTCTGGCGGAACTCGTCGACGACCAGTTCGGGCCGCTGATCGAAGATCTCACGCGGCGCATCGGCGATGCGCTCGGACCGGGGCTGCTCAGCGAGCGGTTGCTGGAAGGGGTCGAACCGCAGCAGTTGCTCTCGCTGCAGGTCGCGCTCAAGCAGTTGCCCCGGCTGTTCGAGTGTCTCGACCAGAACGGGGCCGCGCTGGGCGTGGAGGTCATCAGCACGACACCGCCGAGGTTTCAGGCCACGCTCGTGCTTCCTCAGGGTGGCGAGCCGGAGAATCGCTCGGCCATCTTCGGCGGACTGCGGCTCGTGGCGACGCTGTCCGAAGCGGACCTGGTCGAGGCAAAGCACGGCGACCGCTCGCTGCTCGTATTCGACGCGCGCGAGCCGGTGAAGTTCGCCGCCTGGCAGGAAGGGCCGCACGTCGTCGTCACGTTCGGGACCGAAGACGTCGAGCATACGCTGGCCCTCGCGCGCGGCGAGCGGCCGATCCTGACGTCGAACGCTACCTTCGCCGCGCTCGACGGGTTCAACGGTTACCCGTCAATCGGGCGAGGCTTCTTCGACCTTGAGCGCGTAGCGGCGCTGGCGTCGGCCGCGTTCCCGCCCGTGGCCGACGCGCTGGAACAGGTCGGCCTGCGTGACCTCAGGAACGTTCGCTTCCATCTGGGCTTCGAAGATCGCCTCGTGCGGACGACCTTGCTGCTGGAGGCGCCCGAGCAGCGGCGCGGGCTGCTGGCGCTCCTCGCGCCGCCGAGCGCGCTCGACCCCGCACAGTTGCCGCCCCTGCCGCCTGATGCGGGCTTCGTCGCCGCCACCGCCATCGAACTCGGCGGCACGTACGACGCCCTGGTGGCGTCGTTCGACGGCGTGTGGAAAGTCTTCGCGCCGTTCGACGAGTCGCCGCTGCCGGCGGCGCTCGATGAAATGAAACGGGTGCTGGGCGTCGACCTGCGGCACGACGTGCTGGCGACGCTCGACTCGCCGGTCGTGACGTTCAGCTCGCCGGGCGAAGGTCCGTTCAGTTTCGGCCTCGCCATCCGCACGAAGGATCCCGAGCGGCTGGCGAAGTCGCTGGAGACGGTCGCCCGCTCGCTGGGCGCCTCGTTCGGCGGGGTCGTCGAAGTCAGGACGCGGGAGTACGCCGGGGTGAGCGTCAACAGCATCCGCTTCACCGAGGGCGTCCCCTTCCTGCCGAGCTACGCGATCCACCAGGGGTGGCTCGTCGCCGGCATTTACCCGCAGACCGTGCAGGGGTTCGTCTACCGCATGCAGGAGGAGGTTCCCTCCGGACGCACGCCGGGCCGCTGGGAGTTGCCGGAGATTGCGAAATCATCCATCGCCGATGCGCTCCAGGGACGGGAGGGGTCGCGGCTGACGGGTCTGTCGGTGAACGATCCGCGTCCGGGGGCGAAGGCGATCCTGGCCATCGCACCGTTTTTCGTGCAGGCCGTGACGCAGTTTTCGGGCGGAACGGACTTCGACATCTCGCTGGTCCCCAACGCGCACACAGTCATCGAAGCCCTGCACGAAAGCGTCACGGTCGTCATCGACGACGGGAAGACGATCCGCTACGAAGGCTACGCCGCGTTCCCGCTGCCGCTGCCGCCCGCGGGGCTGGAGATGTACACGCCCTTCCTGCTGTTTGGAATCCTGGGCTTCGGATTCTGAGATTCCATGCTGACGGCGAGGCCACCGCGATGAACGCATCCAGCGATCCTCTCGATTCGAAGACGGCGTGGGAGCCGGCGCCGGGTTCCGACTGGAACCTGAAGTGGGCCGCGCACCTCTACCGTCGGGCCGCCTTCGGCTTCCCCCCCCGCCGCGAAGGTGTGTCGTCGTGGCAGTCGCTCGAGGAGGCGGTCGCGCGCGGGCGCGAGGCGTGCGTCGAGGAACTGCTCACCGGCGGCAAGCGGGCCGGCGAACTCGACGAATTGATGGAAGCGCTCGGCGAGCAGATCGCGGCTCGCCGCGCAGGCCGCTTCGACGATCCGGAGCCGGAGAAGCTGCAGGGCTGGTGGCTGTACCGCATGCTGCACACGCCGCAGCCGCTGCGCGAGCGGATGACGCTGTTCTGGCACGATCATTTTGCCACCAGCGTCGCCAAGGTCGGTTCGCCGCTGATGATGTTCCGCCAGAACCAGCTTCTGCGCGCTCGCGCGCTGGGGCCGTTCGGCCCGCTGCTCGAGGGCGTCAGCCGCGATCCCGCGATGATGGTCTGGCTCGACGCGAGCCTGAACATCAAGGGCCGGCCCAACGAGAACTTCGCCCGCGAGATCATGGAGCTGTTCAGCCTCGGCGTCGGCAACTACAGCGAGACCGACATCCGCGAAGCCGCCCGCGCCTTCACCGGCTGGGGCAACAACGGCCCCGAGTTCCAGTTCAACGCCGCCCTGCACGACGACGGCGAGAAGACGGTCCTCGGCACGAGCGGCCGGCTCGACGGCGACGACGTGGTCGAGATTCTGCTGAAGCACCCGGCCACGGCGCGATACCTCGTTCGGAAGCTCTACCGCGAGTTCATCAGCGAGACGCACGAGCCGTCGAACGAATTGCTGGAACCGCTCGTCACCGCGTACCGCGAATCGGACTACGACACAACCGCACTCCTGCGGCGAATGTTCTCGTCGCGGCTGTTCTACTCGGAAGCCGCGTACCGGACGCGGGTGAAAAGCCCCGTCGAATACGTCGTGGGCCTGGTCCGGGCGTTCGACGCGAAGCTCTCGCCGGAACGGCTGGCACGGGCGATGGACGGTCTGGGCCAGACGCTGTTCGCCCCGCCCAACGTCGCCGGCTGGGACGGCGGCGAAGCCTGGCTCAACTCGGCCACGCTGCTCGCCCGCCACAACTTCGCCGCCAAATTACTGGGCGGCCACGACAGCGAACTGGGGCAGGCCGTTCAGCTTGCCGACTTCCTCAAATCGCACATCGAGGGCGACGCAACGCAGCGCACGCAGTTCCTGCTGCGGCTGCTCCTTCAGGAAGACCTCAGCGATGAGGCGGAGCAGCGCATTCTCGCCTTCACGCAACGCGCCACGCAGCAGTCTGGCTCGGAAGTCACCGCGATACGCGACGCGGCCCACGCGATCCTGCTGACGCCGGAATACCAGTTAGCCTGAAAGGGCTTGCTCACCGTGCCGCCGCGCGCTAGCCTCTAACGAGGCCTGAGCAGATCATGCCGCTTGGTATGCGGAGGGACAGCGTGGACATTCAACTCTTTCAGGCGAATCGCGCCCGCTTTCCCAGTGATGAGTTGCGGGCGCATAACGGACGATGGATCGCCTTCAACCACGATGCGACCCGAATCGTCGCCAGTGCTGAGACCCTCGACGAACTCGAAGGAGAGCTCGCGGCCGCGGGCGTAAATGCCGAATACGTGGGGCTGGAATGGGTCGAAAATCTGGATGAAATTGCAATCGGCGGTGCGGAGCTTCTGTGATGCCCTGGTGCTGTCAGGGAGGAGCTCAGCCGCGGACGAACCACACGGCCAGCGCGCACAAGAGCGGAAACAGGCCGAAGATCAACAGGATCGTCAGCCACGTCGCGCGGCGGTTGTCGGGCCAGCGTCCCATAGCAACGTGCGGTCGATTTCAGGTTGTGCGATCGGCTGCCGCAGCCGCCTCGGCGCCGGGAACGCAGCGCTGGAGCTCCTCGATCATCGACTCCAGCCGTTGGATCTCTCGCCGCGAGTCGGCGAGGCCGATCATCAGCGTGCCCAACTGCAACAGCAGCACGATGCTGAGCAGGCTCCACACGTTGCGCGCGTCGTGCGCCACGTACAGCACCCCGACACCCACGAAGCCGAGGAGGAACATGAAGGCGCCGCCGCGCCACAGAGCTTTGGGTGTCGGCTCCACGATTCTCTCCCCGCTGTCACCCCGTCACCCCGCCACCCCGTCACCCCGTCACCCCGTCACCCGGTCACCCCGTCGCCCGGTCACCCAATAATCGCCGGGTCCTTCTCCGGCGCGGCGGAGTCGTCCGGCTTAAACCACTCCGGGCGGAACTCGACCCGCTTCTTGTACTTCATGGCCAGGTTGCAGGTGAGGGCCATGATTGCGTCGCCCATGGCCACTTCGCCGTTGCAGCGGAGGCCGCCTTCTGCCGGGCCTCGCGGATCCTCGAAGTTCTCCTCGTTGCGGATCGCGTGGCAGAAGTGCTCCATCTCCTCGGTGTAGCCGCGGCTGATCTTGCCGGTGACTTTCGACTCGACGCCCTGCGTGGGGGCCAGGCTCTCGCTGGCCTGCATCACCGGTTTGCCGTCCTTGCCGGTGACGACGTACAGCCGCTGATCGAGGCCGCCCTCGCCGGTGACGGGGCTGGATTCCTTGTAGAGCTGGGCCGACTGCTCCTGCTCCATGTACAGGCTGCCGCGGCTGCCGAAGAGGGCCTCGCCGTAGGGCTCCAGGCGGTTGGTGTTGATGGACGAGTAGGTGACGACGACGATGTCGTCCGGCTCGTGCACGACGGCGCTCCCGTTCTTGTCGAGGGCGTGGCGCCCGTTCTCGTCCTTCTCGTAGTAGTTGGGGCCGGGGAACTCGAGGATGACGTAGACGTGGTCGTCGATCTCCCGCGGATCGGCCTGCTTGTCCCAGCTCCCCACGCCTTCGACGCCGTAGAAGTTCTTGCCGCCGTAGCCCTGCACGGCCAGCGGCTTCTCCTTGTTGAGGAAGATGCTGGCCGCATCGAGCTGGTGGCTGCCGAGCTCGGCCATCAGTCCGCCGCCCGTCTCGTTGTACAGCCGCCAGTTGACGAGCTGCTCCATCGATTCGTAGCCGTAGCGGCTCTCGATGATGCTTTCGAGGGCCTGACGGTCTTCGGCGGGGACGGTGTCGCGCCAACTGTCGCGCCCGGGGAAGCTGTTGTTGCGGTGCCAGTGGGCGCGGATGAACTTAAGATCGCCCAGCAGGCCCTGCTGCACGAGGTCGTTGGCGTTGGCGTACAGCACGCTGTAGTGCCGCTGATGGCCGACCGCCAGCAGCACCCTGCTCTCGCGGCGGACGCGGAGCATCTCTTTGCACTGGTCGATGGTCTTGGCCATCAGCTTTTCGCACAAGACGTGCAGGCCCGCCTGCATGCAGTCGATGGCGATGGGCGCGTGATGCGACAGCGGCACCGCGACGACGACGCCTTCCAGCCCCAGGCTCCGGGCGTTGGCGATCAGCTCGCGGTGGTCCTTGAACAGCTTGATCGACTTCGCCTTCTTCGCGCCGAGCTTCTTGATGAGGCCCTGCCGCACATCGTTGCCGTCGCCGTAGAGGGCCCGGCGGCGGTTGGTGGGGCGGATGTCGGCGATGGCGACGACGTCCATGTACTCGGGCGGATGCTCGTTCAGCAGAATGCTGCCCTCGTCGCCCGTGCCGATAAACGCCACTCGCACCGGATCGCCGGCAAGCTGCGAATACCCGAAATACGCGGCGCCGAGACCGCCGGTGAGCGCCACGGCGCCCTTCAAAAAGTCGCGCCGCGTGGCCTTGCCCACGGCCTCCTGGAAGTTCGTCTCGCCAATTCGCTTCTGTTCCGGTGTGCGGAGCATCTGATTCCTCTCGAACGTCCGTCGGTAATTCGTAGTTGTTCTTTGACGCAAAGGCGCGAAGGCACAAAGGCTCGCAAAGTGAAGGCAGAGATTCTGAACTCCTCTTGCCCGTGCCTTTCGCACGAGTGCCCAAGCATCAATCTTCCCTTTGCGAACCCTTTGCGTCTTTGCGCCTTTGCGTCGAAGCCAATCGTCTAAACGCTCTCGCCGTTCGTGCGCCAGCGGGAAAACAGGCGGTAGATCACGCCGTCGACGCCGAACCAGGTGCCGGTCGGGAGCGCGGCCAGGGCGAACAGCATCAGGGCCTCGATGAAGTTCTTGTTGACGAACAGCGCGTGCTCGGTGCCCGGCGCTTCCGGGACGCCCGGCCAGGGCGGCCACGCCAGGTAGAACGACAGCAGCATGCACGCCCCCAGCACGGCGGCAGCACGTGTTGCCAAGCCGATGATGAGCAGCGTGCCCAGCACGACCAGCGACCAAATCGTCAGCCAGTCGATGATGTCGATCCGCCGCCACTGGTCGGACATCGGGCCGCGCCAGCTCATGTCCGCCGCCAATCGCTGCTCGTCCGTCAGGATGCGGTCGAACGTCTTGCCGGTGACGAGTGATCGCCGCTTCCCGAATGTCGTTTCGGCGGCGCGGCGGAGTTCTTCGTCGAGCGCCTTCACCGGACCGACCAGCTCGGCCCGTAACGCCTGGATTTCGTTCCAGTCATATTCGAGGTGGTCCTGTTGGAAGGCCGTCTCGGCCTGATCCGCCAGCCGTCGGTAGCGCTCGAGCCGGTGCTGGTACTTGTCGAGATCCCCCGGCCAGTGGTAGTCGACGGTGCCCTTCTGGCCTTCGAGGATCTGTCCGGCCCGGTCGGGATCGCCGGCGAGCAGCGACCGCAAGCG
>JAHWKJ010000010.1 GCA_019347905.1 Planctomycetota bacterium | reverse complement strand
CGCACACCGTCTCCAGCATCGAAACCGTCTGGGTCGACCTCCCGCTGCGGGAGATTCCGGCCCGGCACATGATCCGCGAGATCCCGCACTGGACGCTGTTCGAGATCTGCAAGGTCACGCTCGCCAGCGGCGTGGTGGGTATCGGCGAGACGATGGTCTACTACACGTGGGGCGCGCCCGGCGTGTCCGACGCCGCCCGCAACCGCGTGCTGGGCCGGCATCCGGCGGAGTGCATGTGGGACGATTCGCTGGGCGCGGGGCTGCAGATCGCGCTGTTCGACGCGGCGGCGAAGCTGCTGGACGCGCCGCTCCATCAGCTTCTGGGGCGGCCGGTGCGCGAGAAGTGCCACATCTCGTGGTGGGACATCGATATGTCCCCCGAAGACTGGATCGCCGAATGCCGCCTGGCCATCGAGAACGGCTACACCAGCTTCAAGACCAAGGGCCGCCCGTGGTGGGACCTCATCGAGCAGACCCGCACCCTGTGCGAGACGCTGCCCCGGCACTTCGAGCTGGACATGGACTTCAACGGTTTCGGCATCGACACCGCGCATTCGCTGCGGCTGCTCAAGGAACTGGAGCAGTTTCACCACATCGTGATGTACGAAAGCCCGATCCCGCATCACGACGTAGCCGGCTACCGCCATCTGCGGCGGCACACGCACGTGCCGATTTCGATGCACACGCAAGTGCATCCCGGCGAGCCGTCGATGGAGACGGCGATCCGCGAGGAGATGGTCGATGGCTTCGTCGTCACCGGCGGGGCGTCGAAAGTGATGCAGGACGCCCGCACGGCCCACGCGTTCAACAAGTCGTGCTTCCTGCAGATCGTGGGGACGAAGATCGCGGCGGCCTTCGGGCTGCACCTGGGCGCGGTGCTGGAGAGCGCCCGCTGGCCGGCGGTGAACTGCCACCAGCTTTTCGAGCGCGACTGTGTAAAGACGCCGCTTTATGTCTCCAACGGCCTG
This sequence comes from Planctomycetota bacterium, assembly GCA_019347905.1. GTDB lineage: Bacteria > Planctomycetota > Planctomycetia > Planctomycetales > Planctomycetaceae > JAHWKJ01. The sequence continues at coordinate 27,065 of JAHWKJ010000010.1, read as the reverse complement.
TGTGCGCCGCCCGACGCGCCGGGGCTGGGCATCGAACTCGATGACGAGGCGCTGGAGCTCTTCCGCTGCGAGCCGAAGCCGAAACCGTATCCGCATCCCGGTCTGCTCATCGCGATTCGCTGGCCGAGCGGCACGAGCACCTACTACACGCACTGCAAGCAGTTCTGGGACGACTGGCACGCGGGCCGCCTGCCCTTCTTCCCCCGCGGCGTGCGGCTGGAGCACATCCCCGACGACGGCACCACTGGCTGGAGCGAACTGCACGCACGCGCGTCGCGCGGGGCCGTGCACACTTCACAGGGACCGTAGCCCGGCACAACGCCTGTGTCGTTCTACACAAGCCGAAAACGGTGATGAAGGACAGTGGCTTTCGTCCCGGAGGGACGCCTGACAATAGCCCAGCAATTCATCGCTGGGGTAGATGGTGCAGGGAAGGGTCCCTTCGGGACGAAACCCATCGCAATCCCTCGTCAATTGGGCCGAGCAGAAGGTGATTGGATATGGCTCTCGATCGGAAAGATCGCCAGCGCGGCTGCCTCTTCGGCCTGGCGGTGGGCGATGCGCTGGGAGCGGCCGTCGAATTCAGCCCGCCCGGCAGCTTCGAGCCAGTCGCCGACTATCGCGACGGCGGCCCCTACGGACTCGCCCCCGGCGAATGGACCGACGACACCAGCATGGCCCTCGCGCTGGCGGGAGAGGCGCCATGAAGACGATGGTTGTGTCGGAAACCACCACCGTGGAAGAAGTGATCGCGGCGGTCGACCAGGACGACGTGCTGCTGTACCGCGAAGGCAAGCCCGTGGCGCTGCTGTCTGCCTTTGACGAAGACGATCTGGAATGGTACGTCCGCGAGCGTGAGCCGGCCTTCGTCGAATCGATCGCCCGCGCCCGCCAGCAGGTCGAAGCCGGCCAGACGCTGAGTCAGGAGGCGCTCAAGCAGCAGCTCGGCCTCGATTAGCGGATGGAAAGCGTACCGACCACCGTATCCACGATCACGAGCATTTCGGCGGCGCCGGCCTTGGTCAGCAGCACGAGATTCGGGCCAGCGGGTCGTCATTTCACGCGGCTAGTCGCGGCCCCGGTGAAGTTGCAGCCCGCAGTGGGAGCAGTTCCGCAGCGGAACTTTCCGCGGCCGCCGCGCGCGCTCGCTCGACGCGCTGCGACATCAGACGGATGTATTGCCAGGCGGCGAGCGACCAGTAGAACTCCTTCAGCTCGCCCAGGCGTCTCGTTTCCCCCACGAGCGATTCCGGCAGCCGGCCGGGAACCGTCACCAACTGGGCCAGGACCACCAGCCCCACCAGCTCCCACTTCGGCACCAGGTACCACGTCCAGTGCGCGTGGCGCCACGCCTGCGGATGACGGCGGTGGAGGAATGGGAGCACGATGCACACGAACGGAATCGCCGCGCTCCCCAGAACCCGCAGCCGCCGCGACGGCCGATTGCCCAGCATGTTGTGCAGATTGAGCTCGCCCTGGTGGTTGTGTCGCTCGAACCACCGGGGGCATTCAAAACCCAGCAGGTGCTGACCGTAGCTCACTTCCTCCAGCGCGACGAACAGAGCGGCCGCGGCAAACAGTCCGAACAGCACGCGGACGGCGCGCGGCAGTGAAGCCCGGTTCCGTCGCAGGTGCGCTACGGCTCCGAGCGCGGCCGCCAGGAAGAACGCGGCCGTTGCCAATTCGATGGGGCCGGTCTCGGAGAGGAACCATTGCTCCAGCGGGCCGCGCAGCGCGACGAGCGCAAAGAAGTACGCCGGCACGCTCAGCACCGGCAGCAACACAGAGCAGACCAGTTCTCGCCGCGTCATTCTGCCTCTCCGTTCAGTTGCCGGCGCACTCGGTCTGCACCTCGCTACAATCGGCGGAGCCGCTGTTTTCGGTTGATTGATTTCTCGGCTGAATGCCGAAATCTGGAGTAATCGATGGAAGACCGTGCGGTACGGATCGCAGGTGGGAGGGAGGCCGCGTGGCTGCCGTGGTTCCGTTCAGCTCCGCAGACGCCGCTGCACCGAGGCGCGGCTGGAGGGAGGACCTTCGCGCGCTGACGGACATGCTGCGGCTGTGTTCGCCCGCGGTGCTCTTGGCGCCTGCGGCGGCGTTCGGCCTGGTGCTGGCCTCGCGATTTTCGTCCTGGCACTCGCTGGCGGGTAAGGATTTTCAGGAAGTGCTGGCCCCGTCGATCCTGGGGCTCGCGAGCCTGCTGGCGCTGGCCGCAGCGGTCCACTACCGGCTGGCATTCCTCAAATGGCAGGCCGCGCTCACGACCGCGCTGTTCTGCCGGGAACTGCATTTTGCCGGCACGAACAACGGCATTTACGCCGTCCTCGCCGTGCTGATGTGGTACGCGGCCCGCCGGCGCGAGGCCTTCCGGCCCTTCTTGGCGCATCGCGGCGTCGTCAGCCTGTTGTTCGGGTCGCTGGCGGCGTATGCGGTCGCGAAAACATTCGATCGCAATTACTGGTCGGCTCTGGCGCCGGAGTTGGAGCCGCTGCGGCATCCGCTCGAAGAAACGATCGAATCGACCGGGCACCTGTTGATTCTGGCGCTCGTATTCGTCAGCGGTCGCATCGCGGCGCGGCTGGCGCTGCCCACCGCTTCCGCAGGCCGTCCACGGGTGGAGCGCGCGCGGCTTCGCCGCGGGTGGCTGCCGGCGGCGTCTTTGGTCGTGGGAGTCGTCCTCGCGGCCGGGCTGCTCCCGAGGTCGCGTCCCGTCGCCTCGCCTGCGATACGCCACCCCGGCGCACTGCCCTGGGAATTGTCCTCGCTGGCCGCCGTCGATCTGGATGCGAAGCCGCAACTGTTTCTGGCGGCGTCGGACGAGCGGCGCAATCTGTCGCTGCTCACCGTCGACGACTGGGGCCGCCCCACGCTGCTCGCCGATCTCGCCTTGAGGATCCCAGCGACAGACGGCCGCGCGTATCAGCTCGACGATCTGGAGGGGCTTTCGGAAAGCGAGGACGGCACCTTTTTCGCCGCGGCCTCCCACCGCCAGCTCGACGCCGGCCGCGACGCCGAACGCATGCGCAAATCCAGCGGGACCGAGCGCGCCGTCGTGAGCTTCCGGCTGCGGCAGAGCCGCCACGGCGTGCAGATCGTCGACGCCCGAACCGTCTGCACAAACCTGCTGGAGAAGATCCGCCGGCTCGGCGTGTTTGAAACCGTCAACTGGGACCATCCGCACACATTCGTCTGGCGGCGGCTGGCCCGCTCGTGGCAGATCGACATCGAGGGGCTGGCGGTCGTCGAGGGCCGCCTCCTGCTGGGCTTCAAGAATCCGGTCGAAGACGGCCTCGCGACGATCCTCGCGTACGATCCGGCGACAGACGCGCTCTCGCTGGCAGCGCGGCCCGATTTCGGCGGCCAGGGCATCCTGTCGCTGTGCTACGATCGGCCGCGCGATCGGCTGCTGGTCCTCACCAACGACCCGCTCAAGGGCGCCTACGGCCCCAGCCGGCTGTGGATCGGCACGCGCTCACCCCCCCCTGGCCCCCCCTTGGCAAGGGGGGGAACGGGGGGGTCGCCGTCGGCCGCCTGGCAGTTCCCGCCGGCTCCGGCGTTGACACTGGAAAACGGCGCCGAGACGGAGCGCAAAGCCTCCGGACTGGCACTCGCCGGCGACCGCCTGGTCGTGTGCTTCGACGACCCGCAGCAACCGGTCCTCCGCGTCCTGCCCCTGCGGTCGGGCGAGTGAGCCGACGTCACCTGGTGCTTTTGGTGCTTTGCGTCGCCGCGCTGTTCGCCTAAGCTGAAGGCAGAACCGCGGCCATGTCTTCCACAATCATCCTGTACGGGGCGCACAACGTCTCCTCGGAGTAACCGCCATCATGGACGACATGCTCCGCTACGAGGCCGAACGGGCGCTCGCGCTCATCGATCGAGGCCGGCTGAAGGAACTGGAACCGAGGCTGACGGCCGCACGTCAGGAACTGCTCGACGACGTGGCGCTGCTGGATTCCAAGGCGGCGGTGCCCGCGAGCAAGGAGCCGCTCGACGCCGGCTTCATCGAGCTGCCGCGGCGGTTGCTGGATGACGTGGTCGAAAGCGGCGGCGCAAGTCTCATCGGCCGCATCCTGCGCGCCGCCCTGCCCCTGCGCGACGAGCTGGAAGACTTCGTCGTGCTGGGCATCGGCGGGTCGTACATGGGGGCGCGGGCGCTGTGCGAGGCACTGTGTCCGGCGTTCTACAACTTCCTGCCGCGCGAACGCCGCCGCGGGCCGCGCCTGTTCTTCGAGGGCAACAACCTCGACAACGATTCGCTGCGGGGTCTCTTGGAGGTTCTCCAGGTGAGCGGGCGCTGGGGGCTGTCGGTGATCAGCAAGTCGGGCGGCACGCTGGAGACGGCGGTGGCGTTCCGGCTGTTCCGCCGCGCGCTCGATGAGCGTTACGGCGCTTCAAGTGACGAGGCCCGGCGTTACATCGTGCCCATCTCCGGCGAAGTCTCCGCCGTCACCGGAAAGAAGAGCCGGCTGCGCGAGCTGGCGGAAGCGGCCGGGTACGAGCACGTGTTCCCCATCCCGGACGGTGTCGGCGGGCGGTTCTCGATCTTCACCGCGGTCGGGCTGTTCCCCGCGGCCATGCTGGGGCTGGACATCGAACGGCTGCTGGCCGGGGCCGCCGACATCACCGACCGCTTCCGCAGCCGCCCGCCCGGCGACAATCCCGTGCTCGATTACACGGCCGTCTGCCACGTCTTCGAGCAGGATCGCGGGTGTTCGATCCGCGTGCTGTCGACGTGGGGCGCACGACTGGAAGCGCTGGGACTGTGGTACGACCAGCTTCTCTCCGAGAGCCTGGGGAAGGAAGAGCGGGGCGCGACGCCGATCACCGTCGTCAACACCCGCGACCTGCACAGCCGCGGACAGCAGCACCAGGAAGGCGCGCTGGACAAGCTGATCACCAACGTGCTGGTCGAGGCCCCCGCGGAGCCGCCGCTCGAACTGCCCCGCGACGAGCGCGACCACGACCAGCTCAACCAGCACGCGGGCAAGACGCTGCCGGAGTTCCTGCGGGCGGCGTTCGACGGCACCAACCGGGCCTACGCCGACGCAGCCCGTCCGACGGCCGACATCCGGCTGCCGCGGCTCGACGAATACACGGTCGGGCAGCTTTTGCAAATGCTGATGCTGGCGACTGTTCTCGAAGGCCGACTGATCGGGATCAACCCCTACGGCCAGCCGGGCGTCGAGGCTTACAAGCGGAACATGGAGGAGATTCTTCGCGGCCGGTCAACGTAAGTTCGTAGTCACAAGCTGCCAGCTTGTGCGGTATCGCGACAAAGACGGCAAGCTGGCAGCTTGCCGCCACTGCGCCCGACCGCCTGGATCCGTTGCGCCGTCCATGACTCCCGAAGAACTTCGCGAGCTGCTCTGTGAGACGCTGGACGACCGGCGGCTGTCGCGCAGCGAGAAGAAGGCCGTCGGCCGCATTCTGGAGCGGCTGGCGCCCGACGCCCGCGAACTCGTCGCCTACCGCAGTGCCGCATTCGACGTGGCCCGCGAGGCCGCGGCCGATCCGCATTCGCGCGAGACGCTCGACTGGTTGGAAGACGTGCTCCGCGTGCTGGAGGCCGCGGCGGCTGACGGCGGTGCGAGCGTACGCTCCGAAGCACATTTCAGCCCCGGCGACGACTGCCCCGAGCGGCTGCGCGGCCTGTTCGCCGCCGCCCGCCGCTCGGCCGACGTCTGCGTCTTTACAATCACCGACGACCGCATCACGAGTGCGATCCTCGACGCCCACCGACGCGGCGTGCGTGTGCGGATCGTAACGGACGATGACAAGTCGCTCGACGCCGGCTCCGACATCGAGCTGCTGGCGCGGGCGGGCGTCCCGGTCCGCTTCGACCGCTCGCCGTTCCACATGCACCACAAGTTCGCGGTCTTCGACGCGGCGCTGCTGGTCACCGGCAGTTACAACTGGACCCGCGCCGCCGCCGAGCACAACGAAGAGAACTTCATCCTCACCGGCGACCCGCGGCTGATCGAGCCGTTTGCCGAGTTGTTCGAGCGGTTGTGGAAAGCGTTTGGGTGACCTGCCCGATGAAGGGATCTGGTATGATGCGGGCAGTCAGATACCTGTTTGCCGGGAGGCGCGCATGTCCTGGGCGAAGATTTGTTTCCCGACTCAAGACGACGAAATCCGCGGCTTCTACGAACTGGCCAGACGGACGCGGGTGATCAGCTACAAGGAGACAGGCCGCGGAATGTTCCACGTCCCGCTGGACGACCTCGCCATATTGCGCCGGCTGGGAATCCCGTTTGAGATCGCGGCCGAACTCGACACGCCACTCGGAATTGACCGATGAACGTGCGCTATGACGCTGAGAAAGATTGTCTGACCGTAGTCTTGACGAACGGTCCCCAAGACGCCGGCGCTGCAGACGCAACGGACGTCATCCCGATCTACGACGAGCGGGGAGAACTGACGTCAGTGGAGATTCCTCGCGCACTCGAACGGCTCACGACGTCTCTCGAAGCGGCCGACCTTCCCGGGCACGATGATTTTTGGACGGAAAGGACAGTCGAGGAACTGGCGGCGGAACAGGGCGTAAAGCCAATCACACGTCTCGATGAGGTACTAGGTCAGGGAGCGGCGCTGTGGGACAGCGACGAAGCACTCGATGACTTCTTGAACGGGATTCGTGAACGTCGGCTGGAGGGTTTCTGACAGATGGCCGTCCGCGTGCTCGACACGAATATCGTGTCATATCTAATGAAATCCCATTCGCTCGCGGACGCGTACAGTCCTCATCTCGAAGGCCACACGCTTGCGATATCGTTCATGACTGTGGGAGAACTTTATGAGGGCGCATATCGGGCGCAGTGGGGGCGGCGGAAACTGGCACGGCTCGCCTCAAGCTTGCGGGGCTACGTGGTGATTCCATCGTCTCCTGAGATCTGCAGATGCTGGGGTCGCGTCCGAGCGGACCGTGCAATGCAACCGATTTCCATCGACGACGCATGGATTGCCGCGACCGCCATCGTCCATAGCTGTTCCCTCGTGACCCACAATCCTCACGACTTCCACGGCATCGACGGGCTGGACATCATCACTCACCAGCAACCTTAGCGCTTTCGCCACGGCACAGCGCTGCCGTCGCTCACATCATGAGTCGCACGCTCGACCCCGACTTCCGACGTGCTCACGCGGCCCGGGCGGCCTCCGCGCGGCGAGGCAGGTAGACGCGGAATGTGCTGCCCTGGCCGGGGCCGGCGCTGGCGGCTTCGATGGCGCCGCCGTGGTCCTCGATGATGCGGTGGCTGATCGCCAAACCGAGGCCCGTGCCTTTGCCGTCGCGGCGGCGGGTGAAGAACGGCTCGAACAGGTGCTCGATCGTGTCGCCGCTCATGCCGCAGCCGTCGTCCTCGAACGCGAGGCACACCTGATCCGTCTGCTCTTCGATCTCGATGCGTAAGGCGCCCTCGTCGTCTATAGACTCCAGGGCGTTGGCCGCCAGGTTCAACACGACCTGCTTGATCTCCGGGCCGTTGACCTCGACGTAGCACGGGGCGGTGCGCTCGAAGACGATCGTGCGGTCGCGGTACTTGCGCATGGGGCGGATCATCGCCAGCACTTCTGAGACGATCAGCGTCAGGTCGGCGTGGCTGCGGGTCGCGTCCTGACCGCGGGCGAAATCGAGCAAGCGACCGGTGATCTGCCGGCAGCGGTACGATTCGGAGACGATCATCGCCAGGTACTGCCGGGCGACGGCGGCTTCGTCGGCGGTCGCGCCTGCCAAGAGCGTCTCGGAGCGCGACTCGAGCGATTCGGCCGCCATGGCGATCGCGGAGAGCGGGTTGTTGATCTCGTGGGCCACGCCGGCGGCCAAAAAGCCGATGCCCGCCAGCCGCTCGCTGCGCACGAGCTGCTTGCTGCGCTCGCAGACCTGACGGTCGAGGTCGCAGGCGATCTCCTGAAAGCGGGCCGTCATCTTGTTGAAGGATGCGGCCAGCTCGCCCATCTCGTCGTCGGAAGGCAGCGCGATGCGGTAATCGAAATCGCCCTGCGCGACGCGGCAGGCCCCCTGATGCAGCTCGCGCAAGGGCGCGAAGATGCCCACGTAGCCCGAGCGCACCAGCCCCAGGAACAGAAACAGCGCGATGGCACTCGTCACGCACACCAGCCAGACTCGCGAGCGGTACACGTCCCGTGCCTTCAGCAGCGTGCGATTGAGGCCGCTCTGGTAGTCCGGAATGCGCTGCGCGAGCGCCTGCGCCTTCATCGCCAACTGCCGCATGGCGGCCAGGGCCGCTTCGCGTTGCTCAAAGTCTTCCACCAGAGGCTCCAGCCGCTGGACCTCGGCCAATTGCTGGTCGATGTCGCCCAGGAGCGCCGCTGTCAGCGGCTCGCGGGCGCGGTAGGCTTCGGTGGGCGGCAACCGCTGGAGCTTGCTGCGGAACTCGGCGATTCCCCGCCGCGAGGCCGCCAGTTGCTTCTGCAGTTCCCGCCGCTGGAGCTCCGCGCCGGCGATCTGCTCGGGCAGCGGCCACAGGAGCGGCTCGAAGACGAGGCCGATCGCTTCCAGCAGGTCGCCCGTGCGGGGGGCCTTGTTGATGCTGAAGTCGAGATCGTGGACGGCGTCGCGGTAGGAGCTGAGGCCCGAGATGCCGCTGAGCGAGAGCGTCACCAGCATCACCAGCACGAGTGCCAGCCCGAGCATCATCTTGCGACGCAGCGTCCGCCGAAACAGCACGGGGCGTTCCTTCCGTGGAAACGATCGCGGCGCGCCGGGAAAAAGCCGGCCGTCGATGCGCGGGCGTAGTCTAGCCACCGTCGCGAACGCGTGACAAGACGGGTCTCGCGCCGCGGCCGCTGCGACTCGACGCGCCTACTTTTTCGGCGGCTTGAAGCCGGGAGGCAGATTCATCGCCGGACCGCGCGCCGCAGGCTTCTGCTGAGCGTCCGCTTTGTCGCCGGCGGCGGCCAGGGACCGCACCTGTGTGCCGTCGGGTAGCAAACGCGACGTGGTCGCGATGATCTCGTCGCCTTCGACGAATCCGCCGCTCACGTACAGGCGGTCTTCGCCCAGCGATCCCAGCAGCTCCACGGCCACGTCCTTGACGACGTCGCGGCGGATCACCTGCACCGTGCGGCTGCCGTCGGCCTGGTTCCGTAGCGCGGAGTTGGAGATCGCGGCAATCGCTTCGCTCGGCAGGAAGGCGCACCGCACGGTCTGTCCCGGGAACAGCTTGCCGTCGGTATTCTCCACGATCACTGACGCCGCGGCGGCCTCGGGCAAGACTTCGCGCAGGCGATCGAACTGCGGGCCCAGCGGCCCCAGATCTTCGATCTTCCCCGCGATCACCTGCCCCTCGATGGTGAGTTCGAGCGTCTCGCCGGCCGTCGCCTGGGAACGATCGACCGGCACGTCGACCCGTAGCCGCGACGTGTCGCCCAGCGTGACCAGATCCTGACCCGCAGCCAGCGGCTGTCCGGCTGCGGCGTGGACGGCGAGCACGCGGCCGTCGAAGGGGGCGCGCACGATCGTTTGCTCCAGTTCCCACGCCGCCAGATCGACGTCGGCCTGCGCCACGCGGACGGCGGCTTCTGCCCGCGCTGCCAGATCCGCCTTGCCCGAGGCTTGGGCGTGTTTGAGGTCGAACCGGGCCATGTCGAGGGCGGCCTGGGCTTTGTCCGACTGCAGGCGGGCGCGGGTGTCGTCCAGCTTGGCCACTTCGGCCTGGGTTCCAATGGCTGCGCCGACTTCCACCTCCACGGAGCGCAGTCGCCCCTCGCGCGTGGCCCGCAACGTCACTTCGCGGGCCGGCTCCAGCACCAGCGGCACATAGAACTCCGCAGCACTCCGCAGCCGTAACGGTTCGTGCTTGAGCGTTACGCTTTCTCGCTCGACGGGTGGCGGCGTGACGTTGGCGACGCTCGTTTGCTGGTTCTGGGCGTTCGATTGTGCGACGGCCAGCACAGCGGCTGCGAGCGCGAGTCCAACGGCGAGCGTCTTGCGTCGAGCGATGACCATGGTTCCCCTCTCTCTAAATCGGTGAATTCGACACGGGTGGTTCAACGCACGACGAGCGTCGAAATCAACTCGCCGCTGCCGAGATCGTGGATCCACACGGCTCCGTCTTCTTCGCCGCCAAGCGCCAACTGCGTGCCGTCGGGGCTGAAGATGAACGTGCTGATGGCTTCGGCGCGGGTGGCGATTCTCTTCGATTTGCCCGCGGCGATGTCCCACACCTCGATGTCGCTGCCGACCACGCCAATGAGGCGGATGCCGTCCGGATGGAAGCGCAAAAGCTTCGAGGGGTGGTGCCCCTTGCCGCCCAGCTCGTGCTCCAGCTTCCCCGATTCGAGATTCCAAATGTAAACGGCCGCACCTTCGCCGGCGGCGGCCACGCGCGTGCCGTCGGCGCTGAACGCGACCGATTCCACGGCTCGGCGCGACTGGAGCGTGAAGGCGGCGGCGCCAGAGTCGACATCCCACACGATTACGCCGCCCTGGCCCACCGCCCCGGCCATGCGCTTGCCGTCGGGGCTGAGGGCGATACCGCGGACGGCGGCGGCGTCGATCTGCAATCCGCCGACGTGCGTGCGGCGCTCCAGATCCCAGATGACGACCAGCCCGCTGTCGTCGAGGGTTGCGGCCCGGGTGCGGTCGGCGGTGTCGGCGAGCAGCCGCACGGGCTGCTTGTGCGCACGCACGGCGCCGGGGGGCGGCTCGTCCTGCGACCAGAACGCGAAGCCATTGCCGGAGGCGATCGCGAGCCATTCGGCATCGGCGCAATGCGTCAGTGCGACCCCTTCGAGAGAGGTCGTCTCGACGAGGCGTCCGCCGTCGGGATCCCACCATTGCAGGACGGGCCGCGTTCTCAGGACCGCCAGCCGCGCGCCGTCGGGGCTCCACGACAGGCTGGCGACATTTCCAGGTGACAGGATCTGTCCGCCCGAGCCACTGCCCGAAGGAGCCATGAACATCGCCGTCACAACCACGACGGCGGCGGCCGCACCCGCGACGGTCAAGCGTCCGCGCAAGGAGGCCGGCCACAGTGCCGACACGAGCGCCGGCAACGACAAGTGCACGTCGAGAAATCGCTTCTGCAGTTGCTTTGCGAAGCGCCGGCGCGACGAGGGCGTTTGCGGGCGGCCCAGCTTTTCCAGCGATCTGGCGGCCGCGCGGCGAACCATCTCCGCCTCGTCCATCAGCAACTCGTCCAGCGTGCGCAGCGCATCGTGGCCGGCGACGTTCGCCAGCGCCGTCGCAGCGTGGAAACGGATTTCCGGACGAGGATCGGTTGTCACTGAAATCAGGACGGGACGCACCGAGTCGCCGCCGATCTGCCCCAGCGCCGCCAACGCCTGCGACTGGACGGCCAACTCGTCGTCGACGGCCGCACGGCTCAAACAGTCCACGGACGCGGGATCGGCGATTTCTCCCAAGGCCCGGGCGGCGGCGGCACGAACTTCCGCCGCCTGGTCGGAACGCAGCACGCGCTCCAGGCGTTCGGCCGCCGCCGCCTCACCGATGACACCCAAGGCATCGACCGCCCGAGCGCGAACCAGCGGCTGCGAATGCGTCAGGAGGTCGAGCAATGCGGCTTCCGCCCCGCGGTCGCCCAGCTTCTTGAGGGCCGCGATGGCCTTCAGAACAAGGCTTTCGTCCTTGAGAGCTAGCACGTCCAGCAGCGGCGCGAGCGCCCGTGGATCTTGAAGAGCGGCCAGCACATCGGACGCCGCCACGCGCACGCCCACGTCCTGCGACCTGAGCAACCGTGCCAGCGGTTCCGCGGCGACCCCCCCTCGCCCCCCCTTGGCAAGGGGGAGACAGGGGGGGTCGGCGATGGCTTTGAGGGCCGCGATGGCGGCAAGCTGCACGTCGCGGTCCGCGTCGTTCAAAGCACGGACGAGCGGTCCCACGCAGTTGGCATCGGGCATCTGAGCCAGAGCCGCCGCTGCACTCGTGCGGGCGATGGCGTCCGCATCTTCCAGCAGCGCCAACAGCGCCCCCCGCGCCCGCTGGTCACCGATCTTGCCGAGAGCCTCGGCCGCGTGACACCGCAGCAAGGCCGTACCGGATTCGAGGCAGGTGATGAGCGACTTCGTCGCGCGCGAATCGGCGATGCGGCCCAGGAGCACGATCGCTTCCAAAGCCAGACCAGCGTCCTGCCCGGCGAGAACGTCCAAGAGCCCCGGAACGGCATGCTCGCCCAGACGGACGACGGCTTCGCCGCACAAAAACTTCAGGTGCGGATCCTCGCGGCCGTAAGTGAGCAACGGTCGCACGGCGTGCCGCGCGGCCGTCTTTCCCAACGCGATGACGGCGGCTTTGCGAACGGCCGCGATCTGGTCGGCGAGACAGCGCACGAGCGGCGCCACCACGGCCGCGTCTTCGAGATCGCCCAGCGCGCTCGCAACCGCCTGGCGAATGGCCGGGTTCTTGTCTGCGGCGTGTTTGAGCAGCACCTCCGCGGCCCGCTGATCTTTCGACGCACCCAGCGCCCGCAGCGCTTCGCACCGCCCGAGGAGGTTTTCGCCGACCGAACTCTTCTCGCCCGCCGTCGCGGCGGCCTGCCGCTCCAGGCGACTGAAGCGGCGTCGCGATAACGTCCTGGGAGGCACGACGCATTCGCCGCTTTCGCGCGCCTGTGCCGCGGTGATCTCCTCAGCCAGCCGCAGGAACGACGGCGCGTCGTCCGCCTGCGCCGCTTCCGCTGCCCGAGGCCGCGCGCGGATCGTCCGCTGACAGCGCGGGCAGCGCAGCGCGCGCTCCAGTTGTTCGGAACGCACGCGCAGGCGACGGCCGCACTCGCAGGTCACTCGCAGGACCTCGTGGGCCGCGGCGTCTGCGGGATGCGGCTGAGCGTCGGCCGCGTCGGCCGAGGCCAGCATGGCGCCGACATCCAGCAGCCCCGCTCTGGAAGTGGAGACACCGCGCGATTTTTGCGTCGTATTCATGTCGTATCGTCCCCGCTGGTCGAGACGAGAGCCGAAGGGAGGCCGACATGCCGGCCTCCCTCCGGCGGAGGGGAGACAGGTTCTGAAGCACCACGGGCCGTCTGCGCCGGTCAGGTACCGGCGGAGGCGTCTTCGAAGGTCCGCTTCTCGAACAGCTTCACCCGCAGGAAGGTGCCGGTGAAGACGTCGAAAGCGTTCACTTCGGTTTCGCCGCTACCGTAGCCCTGCCGCTGAATCAGGTCGTCCATGGTTTCGCCGCCGGCGGGATTGGCGGGGAAGCCGGGGTTGAAGAAGCCGTCGCCGTTGCGGTCGACGATCTCCTTGACTGTGCCGTCGGCCATGAGCACGTTCGCCGTGCCCCCGGAGTGGACGGCAAACCAGTCCCGCATGTCCTGCAGGATCAGCGGGTTGGCGTTCTTGGTGAAGGTGGCCTCATTGACGCCGGTGCCGGAGCCGCCGCCGGCCGGCTCGACGATCGTGCCTACCGAAGGGTACGTGTTGGGAATGTAGTCCTCCACCGGCAGGACGTTCCTGATGATCTTGAGCGCCTTGGCGGTGTCGTCCCAGGCGGCGGGGCCGTCGTTGAACGACTCGGCCAGTCGCGAGCCGGCGACAAGGCCGGAATCGATTTGCACGCCGTCGGCGGCCAGCAGCGTCGCTTCGAGAATGGCCTCGTTGGCGTCGCCGGGGGCGCCGTCGGCCAGGAGTGGAATGTTCGAGGAAGGCACGTCGCCGCCCTCGGCCTGCCGCCGCGTCAGCGCGCCGGTCGTGTTCCGCATGTCTTTCATGTCGGTGGGGGCCGAGGCCTGCGGATTCACGAAGGGATCTTCCGCCACGGCGCCCGACGAATCGACGGTGGAAAGCTGCGGCTGACCGCGGACCATGTGCCAGCTCGACACGTAATTGGTGTTGAGTCCCTTGCGGACCGCTTCGCCCAGGATCACCGCACGCGTGGCGAGGGGCTGCCCGGTGAGGGCGATGCACAGCTCGCCTTTGCCGACCCGATCGATGGTCATCTGGTTGGCGTCGGAGGTGTTCCGCCCCAGCATGTCGTTCAGCTTTTCGAGGCCGCGCAGCTCCGTGGAGGGGCACAGCATCTCGCTGGGCAGGCCGCCATTCACTTTCATCACGTTGGCCACCCAACTGTAGGTGTCGGGGCAGCCGTCGCGCTTCCAGTCGTAGGCGCCGGTGCAGAAGCGGTCGGCCGCATCCGTGTCGGCAAACGTGTGCAGGGCGATGCCCATCTGCTTCAGGTTGTTCTTGCATTCCGTCTTGCGGGCGGCCTCGCGGGCGGCCATCACCGCCGGAATGAGCAAGGCCACCAGAATGGCGATGATCGAAATCACCACCAGCAGCTCGATCAGCGTGAAGCCGCCGCGCTGGCTGGAAACATGGCGGCGGCCGGTGAGTCGTCGTTGTCTCATGAAACTGTGGTCCTGTGTGTTCGTGGAGAGAGAGGAATCGAACGGCCGGTGGGGCCGCTTCCGTTCCGTCCGTTGGGATCAGGGTCTTGCGTTACGCATCGCAGTTTGCCTGCAGTCAGTGCTTGCGGCTCCGGGGCACCTCCTTTTCGTGTGGCTCGAACCGACGGATCAGTCAGTAACGCGGCTGATCCTAGGCGCGGTGGATCAATGCGGTGTGAAGGCCTAGCGAGTCTTGAAACAAATCGCCGTCATTCATTTCGTTGCACAACCACCTTCCGTCGGCACGCGGACGCCGGGGATATAGCGGCGCGGTGTTTACGTCCCGTGAAGACCGCCGCAGGATTCGGTGAGAAAACGAAAACGTGTAGCCGCGACTCGAAAACGTTTAGCCGCGACTCGCAGAGGAGCGCTGCGTTGAACGTGATTCGGTGCCCGCGCTCCTCTGGCGAGTCGCGGCTAAACGAGTTCGCGAATCGCCCTACAGCGCTTCGACATCCGCATCGCCCGCGCCGCGTTCAGATTCTGTGAAGTCCGCGGCAAGAAGTTGTGAGGTTCGGCCAAACGACCTCGACGCGGCAGAAACGGCCGATACGATGTCACGCGAGACGCAGGACAGTCGATGGGGTCAGACCCCTTTGCGGATGAGCGATGCAGAACGTGGAAAGCGTGTGAGCCGCAAAGGGGTCTGACCCCGTTCGACGGGAGAACTCAACAGCCATGCGCCGTCCCGTTTTCATCGCGATGGGAGCCTTCGCCATCGCAGCGCTCGCGCTGGTCGTCATTGCCGGCGGACCGCGCGAATTCACAGGGGGCCGCGCTGACCGGTCCGCTTCGGCTTCGCAGACGGAACACGCTCAACCCGTCCCCTCGGCCATGGGACCGCATCCGCGGCTTCGCGTCGAGGAGCGCGTGCATCGCTTCGACACGATGGCCATCGGCGAAAGCCGCTCGCATACGTTTATCATCCACAACGAAGGCGCAGCCCCGCTGAAGCTGGGCCAGCCGCAGTCGACGTGCAAGTGCGCTGTGGGACGCCTGAAGGCCGGACACGTGCCGCCCGGAGAATTTGTGGAAGTTGTCCTGGAATGGCGCGGCGAAGAGCCGGAGTCGGCATTTCGTCAGGCCGCGGTAATCGCCACCAACGACCCCGCAACTCCGACGCTGGTTCTCGAAGTCACCGGCCGCATGGTCGCGCCGCTGTCGATCGCTCCGTCCTTGTGGTGGCACGCCGGCGACGCCCCGGTCGGCGAAGCCACAACGCTGAAGGGCACACTGACGTCCGTCGTGCTCGAGCATTTCGAGATTCAAGGCATCGACTCCAGCAACAAGCTGCTGACGGCGACATGCGAGCCGCTGCCCCCGGAACGGCTGGCGGAGCTGGGCGCGAAATGCGGCTATGCGATCGCAGCGCAGATCGCCGCCGACGCCCCGGAAGGCAAGCTCGACAGCGCCTTAACGATTCGTACCGACCGCCCCGAAGCGCTCCAGATCGCTGTCCGCGTGACGGCGGTGCGGCACGGACCTCTGCGGATCATTCCCGGCCCGGGCGTCGAGCACCACGCCGCGGCGCAGGCGCTGCCGCTGGGACGGTTTGCCGCCGCGGAGGGGAAGTCGGCCGTGCTGCACGTGTTCGTCCACGGGCTGTCGCAGCCGGCCGAGTTCTCATTGGCGCACAAGACTCCGCCCGCGCTGGAATTCGCGGTCGATCCGGTCGGACTGCAAACCGATGCGGCGCATCAGCATTTCCGGCTGACGATCGCCATCCCGCCCGGAGCGCCGCCGACGGTGCGCATCCGCCAGAACTGCGCGCGGCTCGTGCTGAAGACCAATCACCCGCAGCAGCCGGAACTGAAGTTCCACATCGAATACGACTCCACGGCGCAATAGCGGTTCAGTGCAGGCGCTTCGTCCCGAGCACGTTCACGCCGCTGCCGATGAGCAGGTTGTGGCGGTAGGCCCAGCGATAGACGCGCCCCCTCTTCTCCGGCAGCAGAACCTGCAAGTCGTCGAAGTCTGCGCCTCGGAACCAGTCGCACAGTTCCCCCACCGTGTGATGATGCTGATACCGCGGCGCGTACCAGTCGAAGGTGTCGCACAGCCGGTTCTCGCGATCGGGGTGGGCACTGAAATTCACGAACTTGTTCAGCGTGCGGCCCAAGAGCGGCACGCCGCCCAGCCACGCGCCCAGCCGGCACCATCGCTCCAGCTTTTCCGACGGCATCCGCGTCGTGCGCGACCGCAACAGCCGATTCAGCGCTTCCTGCCACCACTGGTTGCGGCGATACAGCCACACCGCCATCCGTCCGCCCGGCTTCACCATGCAGGCGACGGCATCAAAGACGGAGCGCGTATCGACATCGTGGTGCATCACGCCGATCGAGAACACGAAGTCGAACGACTCCGGCGCCAGCGGCAGCCGCTTCAAGTCCGCCTGGACGAATCCGACGTTCGGCAGATGAGCGCACAGGGCCGCCGCTTTGTCGACGGCCGCCGAGTGATCGACGCCGACGACGCGCGCCCCCGCCTCGCCCGCGACTTTCGAGTATCGCCCTCCGCCGCAGCCGGCGTCGAGCACGTCCAGCCCCGATAGCTCATCGAGGGACGTGCCGGTCTTGGCCTCGAACGTGCGTCGGTCTTCCTCGTCGTGGGCGACTTCGTAGCGGTTCCACTGCCGGCCGAAGCTCTCCAGATGTTCCTGCGCAACAAACCGCGGGATGCCCTCTACGACCGGCGCGGTACTTCCGCAGCCGGAACACGCCACGGCCGCGCAGTCGGAGAAGCATTCGATGGCTGCCCCGCATTGCGGACAACGCACGCGGCCGGCGAGTGACTTCATGCGAAAGAGTCAAGGGTCGAGAGTCGAGGGTCGAGAGCCAGAAGTTGTACCGGCGGCGCTGCGTCCTGCTGGCTCTCGACCCTCAGCCCTCGACCCGTTCGGGCTACTGGGCCGCCAGCGGGTTCAGCACCAGTCCGGACAGCAGCTTGGGATAGAAGTACGTGCTCTTGGGCGGCATCTTCTCGTAGCCGGAGGCGATCTCGCGGACGTGCTCGATGCCTGCGGGACTCACCAGGCAGGCCAGATCGCAGCTCCGCCCCGCCATCGCCTCGGTAACCTCCTCCAGGCGATGCACATAGCGAAACTGCATCTCGCCGCTCGACCGCCGCGACAGCAGATGGTCGAGCACCAGGCGGTGCAGCAGACTCACTCCCAGCGCCCGCCAGGCCTCGCTCTGGTCGCGCGCCAGTTCGGACATGGGCGAGGCGTCAGTCAGCCGCGCGAGCTGCCATGTGCCGTCCGCAACAGTGCCGAACCCGAACACGCCCTGCCGGCCCTCGATCTGCATCGCTTCCCACGTCCCGAGCGCCGCATCGGAACCGCTGCCGATCGTCTCCAGCTCGAAATGTGCGGCCAGCGCTTCGCGCACAGCGTCCGCGGTCAGGCCGTCCATGCCGCTGACCAGCCGGTGCGTCGGCAGAATGGCGAGGCCGGGGTCGCTCATGCCCACAAAGTGCATCAGCACGAAGTTCGCCGGATCCTGTTCGCCGCCGAGTTTGCCGGCCGCACGCAGCTCGTTGCGGTAGTTGATCGCAGTCTCGTAGCGGTGGTGCCCGTCGGCGATGAAGATGGGCTTGTCGGCCGCCAAACCGCGGACGCGATTGATCGCCGCCGCGTCCGTCACCGGCCACATGCGATGCACGACCTTCAGGTCGTCGGTGGCTTCGAGTGGGGTCACGCCGCGAATCGCCTCTTCCAGCGGCGTCTGAACGCCGGTCTTCTCGTCCGGATACAGGCCGAACACGGGCGAGAGATTCATGCGGCAGGCCCGCGTAAGCGCGAGACGGTCAGCCTTGGGGCCCGACATCGTCTGCTCGTGTGGAAACACGCCGCCGCCCCCCCCTCGCCCCCCCTTGGTAAGCGGGGGAATGGGGGGGTCGCCGCCCCGTGTGCCGAATTCTTCGAGCCGCAGGCGGCCGAGAAAGCCCTTGCGCACGTAATGCCGGCCGTCCCAGTCGAACTCCTGATGGTAGACGTACAGCGCGTCCTCGCGTTCGCGGAACAGGATGCCTTCACTCTTCCAGTGGCGCAGGAACTCGGCGGCGCGTGTGTACCGCGCCTCGGGACCGGCGTCGCCCGGCTCTTCGCGATTGAGAATCAGCCGCACGACGTTGCAGGGATGCCGCTCGTACAGCGTCTTCTGCTCGCGGGCATCGATCACGTCGTAGGGCGGCGCGGTGACGTCCGACAGGCTGCCGACCTGCGAGAGATCGTAACGCCATGCCCGGAACGGATGGACTTCGGCCATGAGCATCGCTCCGTCAAGGAATCAAGAGCCGGAAGCGCGAGCACCGCAGTGTGGACTTCAGTCCACACGACCAGTTTTCACACACGTCCACGCATGGCAGTCTCGCCCATAACGCCATACCGCGCCGCCTGCACGAATTGCCGCACGCGCTCAGCCTCCTTGCGCCCGGGCGAGGTTTCCACTCCGCCCGCCGTGTCAATCCCCCAGGGACGCACGACGCGAATCGCCTCGGCCACGTTCGCGGGCGTCAGGCCGCCGGCGAGAATCAGCCGCGGCCAGTCCGCCTGCCAGTCGCGGGCGAGCGCGGACCAGTCGATCGTCTGTCCAGTACCGCCGTAACGGCCGGAAACGCTCGCATCGATCAAACAAGCCCAGGGCAGCGCATCGAGCGCTGCCAGTGCGTCCAGATGCGCCCGCAATGCCCCCACGCCGTCCGCACCCATCCGCCAGGCGCGGATGATGCGCAGCTCCGGCACCCGCCGCACAAGCTCCGCACACAACTCCGGCGATTCGCCGCCATGAAGCTGCACGGCCGCCAAAGGCACGCCGCGACAGATGTCTGCGATCGAATCCACCGGATGATTGACGAACACACCCACCGGCTCAATCCGGTCGGGAAGACTCCCGACGACCTCCGCCGCGACCGCCGCATCGACGGCACGGGGCGAGGCCGCGTAGAAGTTGAGTCCGATGGCGTCCGCGCCGCAGGCGGCCACGGCACGGGCGTCGGCGGCACTGGTGATCCCGCAGATCTTGATCCACATAGCTTCCCCATCGTCCCCGCCGCTCATTGTGCGCCCTCCAACGAGAGAAGGAAAGGCACCCTCGCGTCACCGCTTTAGGCGCAAAGGGGCCGCAAAGGGCGGAGGGCAGACCACGTCGATCGATCAGGTGCGGACGATGCAACGCAATTCGCACGCAAAGCTGGAACTGCCCTTTGGCGTGCCTTTGCGCCTTCGCGTCGACAGAACCGCGTCACACCCGCCCGCAGATCGTCTTGCCGGTCGAGCGCAAGTCGTCGCAGGCCTGGGCCAGTCGATTGGCGGCGCCGGTTTCGGCTTTCTTCAGGTAGCTCCGCGGATCGTAGTGCTTCTTGTCGCCCATCTCGCCGTCGACCTTCAGCACGCTTTCGTAGTTCTTGAGGACGTGGTCGACGATCGGCCGCGTGAAGGCGTACTGCGTGTCCGTGTCGATGTTCATCTTCACCACGCCATAGTCGAGCGTCTCGGCGATCTGCTCCGTTGGCGTACCGGAGCCGCCGTGGAACACGAGGTCGGATTCGGCTTCCGCGCCAAAGTTCTTGAGCACCGCCTGCTGGCCGGCCTTGAGGATCTCCGGCCGCAGTTTCACCACGCCTGGTTTGTAGTGGCCGTGCACGTTGCCGAAGGTGGCGGCGAACATGTAGCGGCCGACGCCGTGCAGGGCCTCGTACACGGCGACCATGTCTTCGGGCGTGGTGTACAGTTTGTCGGCCGGCGCGCCCGTGTGGTCGATGCCGTCCTCTTCTCCGCCCACCACGCCCGCCTCCACTTCCAGCACGATCTCGTTCTGGGCGCACAGCGCGAGCAGCTCCCGGCTCAGTTGCAGATTGAGATCCAGCGGCAGGTTCGAGGCGTCGAGCATGTGCGATTGGAACAGGTTCGGGCGGCCCGCTTCGCGGCGGCGAGCGGTTTCCTGAATCAGCGGCCGCAGGAAGCCATCCACGTCTCCCGACTTCTTACGGCGGAAGCGGCCGGAGCCTTTCTCCGTCTCTTCGCGGAAGGACTCGAGCCACGGATGAGCCTGGAGGACAGCCGCGGGAACGTCGTCGCCGTCGGCGCCGGTTTCGAAGCCGAGCCGCTCGCACTCCTTCGCCAGCCAGTTCTTCATGAAGCCGTCGCGGAAGCCCGGCTGGCAGTGATCGGTGTGCAGGCCGATCAGCACGTCGTGGCGCTCGGCCAGCTTGTGAACCGCTTCGGCCAGCACGATCGCGCCCAGCACGGCGTCGCCCACGGCGAGTCCGGAAACGAATTTGCCCGCGCCGGTCGAGATCTGAATGATGCCGTCGGACCTCTTGTCGCTGAAGGCCTTGAGAGCCGCATTGGCCGTCACCAGCGAGCTGACATTCATCGCCGCGTAGGCGTACGAGCCTTCCTGGGCGGCATCGAGCATCGCCGCGTACTGCTTGGGAGTGGCAACCGGCATGGGATGACCTTCGGGTGAGGGAAGTCCGTAGGGCAAGCAGCCTGCTTGCACTGTCGTGCGGATTGAAATCCGCACTACGGGATTATGAGCAAACCCGCCGGACCGGGAAAGACGCACGGGGCGGCTGCTTGTACGACAGCTCGCGCACGGGGCGAAACGCTTGTGCTACGGATGGCGGCGGGGCGCTTCGAGGGCGGCGTCCCAGCCGTCCAGCACGACCTCCAGCTCGAGATCGCGGCCGCCGCGCTGGATCGCCACCTTCACGCGGTCGCCGGGGCGGTAATCGTAGATCAGCTTCACCAGGTCTTCAAACCGCTCGACCGGCTTGCCGCCGAATTCGGTGATGAGGTCGCCGGGCATCAGCCCGGCGCGGTGGGCGGCCGAATCTTCGTTAACGTTGCTGATGATGCAGCCGGCAAACGGCTCGGAGGAACCGCCCACTCCCAGGCAGGCGCGGCTGCGGCGCTGCACCTTGAGGTGGGGCAGCGCCCGCGCGAGCCCGGCCTCGGCCTCGAGCGAAATGTCGCCGGGCGTGCCGTCGATCGCGTACAGCGTGACCAGAGTTTGGAGCCGCTTGAGGTATTCCAGATCGGCTTCGCCCCCGCGCCAGTTCTCTCCCAGCAGCACCAGCATCTGCTGGCGGGCCACGCCAGGATTGCGGAGATCAGCCATGAGGTCGCCGTATTTGACGACGCCGCCGAGCCTCTTGATGCGGGCCACGGCCCTCTGCTCGCGCAGTTCGCCGCTCTGGTCGAGCACCGCAGCCGCCTGCTGCGCGGCCGTGGGCGGTCCCGATTCCTTCAAATCCTCGAGGGCGCGGTCGACGGCATCGACGGTTTCGTCGCTGCCGGTGATGTACATCGTCTGCAGAATGCGGACGGCTCGCGCGATGACTTCCAGGCTGCCGCCGTGCGCCGCCTTCGTCAGGGCCTCGACGCCGTACGGGCCGGAATGTTCCAGCAACCGGCTCGACCGGCGGCGGGTGCGATAATCGGGGCTGTCGAGCCCCTCGACGAGTTCCGGAATCGCCGCCGGATCGACGTGCACCCTTACGGGAATGGGGGCTTCGACGGGATCGTCCGAAGCAGCGGCGTTCTCCGCCGGTACGCCAAGCGGCCGCGGCGCTTCGACGGCGGAGGAGTCCGCGAGCGAGGCGGTCGCGAGGGCTGCCATGCAGCCGACGGCCAGCAGGTAAACCAACAGACTTTGGAACGTTCGCGTCACGCAGAGATTCTCCGACAAGCTGCGTCGCTCGCAGGCGTTCAGCAAGGGCCAACAACTCGGCCTGCGCACTCCACCGTTATGATGTCAGAATCGCCGCCGCTCGGCCACGCCGATTTTACATGGCGTACCATCCACGCCCAGACAAAGCCTATAATCGAAGCGCTGTCAGAGCCACCGCGGAGAGCAGACGCGAATGGCCAGGCATCCCAACAAGCACATCCGGGAGGCGATCCGCTACGCCGAGCAGCACGGGTGGACGTTGCGGATTTCACGCGGCCATGCATTTGGGCGGCTCTATTGCCCCCATCCGTGTCTGTGCCAGATCGGCGTGCACTCAACGCCGAGGAACCCCGAGGGGCACGCCCGCTGGCTTCGCCGCGAGATCGACAAATGCCCCAAGCCGATCGGTGGTGCCGCGGCTGCCGGGGGCGCGGAGGATCGGGAGTCTGACGAACAAGACCAGCAAGAGGAGGAGCAACCGTGACCACTCATTCCGTGAAGGTGTACGACTTCGCATTGTACGTGGATGCCGCTGTGCTGACGGACGAGGAGGTGGAGCGGCTGTTTCAGGTCTGCGACGACGTGGTGCCCGTCAGTTCGTGCGGCGAGGCGAAGGTCTGTTTCAGCCGCGACGCAGAGAGCCTGGAGGCGGCGATCCGCTCGGCGGTGGCCGACGTGTCCCGCGCGGGCCTGCGCCCCACGCGGGTAGAGATTCCCGACGACAGCGTTCAGGAGTTGTGCCACGCCGCGGCCGACTCCGGCGACTGATGTCGCGGTCAAGGGGGTCAGACCCCTTTGCGGACGAGCGGTTTGCCCATTGTCTGCATCGCCAATCCGCAAAGGGGTCTGACCCCGTCGCCTCGGCTAGAGCATCGCGGCCGCCATCCGATGGGCCGCGATGGCGCGCCGCAGTTCCCGCTCGCACAGTGCTCCCAGGTCGAGGCCGATGCGGGCTGCGGCTTTCGGCACCAGGCTGTGGTCGGTGAAGCCCGGCACCGTGTTCACCTCCAGCACCCACGGCCGGTTCCATTTGTCGACGCGCAGGTCGACGCGGGCAATGCCGCGGGTACCCAGCGCCTGCGCCGCCGAGCGGGCTGCGGCTGCGATCGTTTCCACCACCTGCGACGGCAGCGCGAACTCGAAGCGGTAGACGGTCGCGTCATCCTCGTACTTCGCCTGGAAGTCGTAGAAGGGCCGCGAAGTTTCAATCTGGATCAGCGGCAGCGGCTCGTCGTCGAGCATGCCCAGAGTCCACTCGCTGCCAATCACCGCCGCTTCGAGAATGCCGAACGCATCGTGGTGGAAACAGCGCGTGAGCGCCTGCGGGAGTTCTTCCGGCCGTTCCACAATGCTGACACCCAGGCTGGAGCCTTCGCCGTCGGGCTTCACGACCAGCGGAAAGCCGAGCGCGCGGGCCTGCTGTTCGATGCGCGCAGCGCGGTCGGTTTCGTGGATCAGCACGTAGGGCGGCGTGGGCACGCCGCACTGGGCGAAGCGTTCCTTCGAGGCGCTCTTGCTGAAGGCCAGCCGCGAGGTCTCGGCACTGGAGCCGGTATAGACGACGCCGGCCCGCTCCAGCAGTTCCTGCACCTGCCCGTCTTCGCCGAAGCGGCCGTGCAGGGCGATGAATGCGGCGTCGAACTGGTCCCAGGGAATGCTTTCCAGCGCGCGGGCGGCCGGATCGATCATCGTCGCCTGATGACGTCGCCCCAACAGCGCGTGCGCGACGGCAATGCCGCTCTTGAGGCTGATCTCGCGCTCCGAAGACCTGCCGCCGGCGAGCACGGCGACGCGCAGCGGAGCCGCGGCTGCGGCACGAGTTTTGGACATCGGTCGCCTCCCTGCGACGTTGGAAGAGAGGGGGGTGTTGAAGAGGGCGGGTGACAAGGTGACAAGGTGAGGGGGTGACTGCAGGCGCCTGAGCCGGCACGCCATCTGGAAACGACGCCGTCACCGCATCACCCGGTCACCCGGTCACCTTGTCACCTTGTCACCCTGTCGCCCCGTCGCCCCGTCTCCGCCAAGCGGCCTTCTACCCCGCATGGGCGAACGCATCAACAGCAGCTTTGGCGGAATCGTTACAGACCGAGCGGCCTCGCGTTTCCGCGCAGGCGTTGCGATTTTCCAACGCGTTGCCGGAAGTCGACGCCGGCTGCTGCTTTTTTCCGACATGCCGCCGCAGGGGTGGTAGGTTTGGGCGACGCGCGGTGGTCCCGCGTGCCCCCCGAATTCTTCCTCGCCCCACTGTGCCATGCTCGAATACCGGCGGATCATCAGCGATCTTGTCGCGCTCGTGCTGCTGGCGGGGATCGTGTTTTGTGGCCTGAGCCTGGCGACGTACAGTCCGGCCGATCCGCCGGCGGCCGCCGTCTTCCCGCCGCCCGCCCGCGTCGCCAACTCCTGTGGTGCCGTCGGGGCCTGGACCGCCCATTCGCTGCAGTCGGCGTTCGGCGGCGGTGCGTGGATTGTGGTGGCGTGGCTGATTTCGACGGATGTGCGGCTGTTCGCCCGCAGCGATACCCGTGGCATGCTGGTGCGGCTCTTCGGCGGCCTGCTGGTGGTATCGGCGCTTTGTACGGGCGCAAGCCTCGCGATCGTAAGCATCGAACGCGGCCCGGTCGTGGGCGCAGGCGGCTATGTCGGCGCGTGGGCCATGACACTGCTGGACCAGCACTTCGCCGTCATGGGCCAACTGATTCTGCTCGCCTCGTGCCTGACGGCGGGCCTCGTAATGTCGGGCGAAACCGCCATCTTCCGCCTGGCGTGGCTGCTCGTCACGGGGCCCTCGCGGTTGCTGACGCGGCTGCTGGTGTCGCGACGCGCGGCCGATACGAACCGAAAGGCACCACAGCGTGCGCCGCGCCGAGCCGCCGCACTGGTTCTCGCGGAGGACTCCTCAGCGGACGACGACCTGGCCGACGAACATGAGGACGACGAGGGCGAAACGGACCTCATCGATCCGCAGCCGAAACAGCCGGCAGCGGCGTCCGTCGATTCGCCGCGGCGGCCGATCAAAGTCAATCCGCCAGTGACGGCCGGATCCTTCCGCGAACGCGTGATGCAGAAGCTCGATCGGATCGGCCTCGGCGCCGGCGTTGGCGAGTACCGTCTGCCCAACCTCGACCTGCTCGAAGACGCCGAAGACTTCCCCTACGACCTGTTGGCCCAGAAGGCACAGGTGGCGGCCGAGATCCTCGAACGCACGTTCCAGGAGTTCGGTCTCAATGTGCGCGTGGTCGAGGTCGATACCGGGCCGGTCATTACGCAGTTCGAGCTGGAGCTGGAAAAGGGCCTGCGGCTCTCCAAGGTGACGGCTCTCGCGGACGACCTCGCGATCGCCCTCCGCGTGCCGGCGGTGCGCGTGGTCGCGCCCATTCCCGGCAAGAACACGGTGGGCGTGGAAGTCCCCAACGAAAAGCAGGTGATGGTCCGCCTGCGCGAGCTGATCGAAGCCTGTCCCGACGACATCGAAAAGCGGCGCATTCCGATCTTCCTCGGCAAAGACGTGAGCGGGCACCCGCTGACCGTCGACCTCACCAAGATGCCGCACCTGTTGATCGCCGGCCGCACGGGCACGGGCAAAAGCGTGTGCCTCAACGCGCTCATCCTGTCGATCCTCATGACCCGCACGCCCGACCAGGTGAAGATGCTGATGATCGACCCCAAGATGGTCGAGCTCAGCCCGTACAAGCGGGTCCCGCACCTCATGCACCCGGTCATCACCGACATGAAAAAGGCCGAGGCCGTGCTGGCCTGGGCGGTCGACAAGATGGAAGAACGCTACGACCTGCTCTCGCGTTGCGGCGTGCGGCACCTCGACGCGTACAACAAGCTGGGCCGCGAGAAGGTGCTGGACCGGCTGGGCCTCGACCCCGACGATCCCGAGCACGAACTGGAGATCGAAGCCGTCCCCGAGAGCATGCCGTACATCGTCATCGTCGCCGACGAAATGGCCGACATGATGATGACCAGCGGCAGGGACGTGGAAGGTCACATCATTCGCCTCGCGCAGAAGTCGCGGGCCGTGGGCATTCACCTGGTGCTTGCGACGCAAAAGCCGACGGTGGACGTGATTACGGGCCTCATCAAGTCGAACCTGCCGGCGCGGATCAGCTTCCAGGTCGCCAGCCGCACCGACAGCCGCGTGGTGCTCGACGAGATGGGCGCCGATCGTCTGCTGGGCAACGGCGACATGCTGTACCTGGCGCCGGGCACCAGCAACCTCACGCGGGCGCAAGGGGCGTTTGTCAGCGACGAGGAAGTGAACGGCATCATCGAGTTCTTCAGCGACCGCGAGCCGGAATACTCGACCGAGCTGGCCCAGCTTTCGGCCGCGGGCGGTGCGAAAGCCGGCGGCGCCGGCGGCGAGCGCGACGAGCTGTACGACGAGGCCGTCGAGATCGTGATCCGCGAGCAGATGGGCAGCGTCAGCCGGCTGCAGCGCTTCCTGGGCATCGGCTACGGCCGCGCCGCGCGGCTCATCGACCACATGGCCGAAGACGGCATCGTGGGCGACTACAACGGCTCCAAGGCCCGCGAAGTGCTGTACACGCCCGAGCAATGGTCCGCCCTGCACGCCGGCAGCGCCGCCGCCGACGGCGACGACGGTTCTGACCGCGAGACGCTCGAAGAATTCGTCGCGGTGGCGTGAGCGCTCCGCGTTGCGGCGAGTCGTCCTGCGACTCGACGCGCTACCGCGAGCACAAGTCTGGTACAATGGCCAGACGGGTTGTGGCAACAGCCTTCATGCCCAGGCAAGTGAATCGGGAGCCAGACGATGCCCATCACCATCGAGGCCATCTACGAAGACGGCGTGTTCAAACCTGCACAGTCTCTGGACTTGAAGGATCGTCAAAGGGTTCGCATCACCGTTCACCCCGATCGAAGCCCGCTTGTGGAGGCGGCTGGGATTATGGGTTGGAAAGGCGACCCGAAGGTTGTCGAGCACTTCGCGCTCGACCCGGAATTTGATCCCCAGGAGGATTCATGACCTACGCCGACCTGCTCCCCGGCGCATCGGTTT
>JAHWKJ010000304.1 GCA_019347905.1 Planctomycetota bacterium | reverse complement strand
AGATCTCCACGACCGGCTCGACTTCGGGATCGTTGTCGCGCCAGTCGGTGCCCATACTCGTGCCGCTGGTGTGGATCGCGCAGATGCTGTCGAAGTGTTTTAGATACGCATACAAGAGCTTAATATCCGGTGCGCCCTCTTCGGGGGTACCGTAGAGGATGGGCTGCTGGTTTCCGAGGCGGGGCAGCGGGCGGATGCCGCGTTTGGGGAACATCACGTTGCGGTGCCCGCTGGGGTAGCGCACGCTGCGCTCGTAGGTCATGGCGGCGACGAAGTACGGCGGGTTGTGGTACAGGTCGGTGATCTTCTGAATCTGCCACCACAGGTACTCATGCCCGAAGCCGTTGTCGTGGTCGCCGTTGCCCATCCAGTCGAGATCGCCCGCGTCGAGGGCGTAGCGCCAACTGTCTTCCAGCAACCCATCCTGGTCGCGATGGGCCGTGTATTCTGTGTGGCGGTGGAATTCGCCGCGGACGAAGCGCAGCTCCTTGCCGCCGGCGTTCACGCGGGCGTCGCGGAGGCGGGCGATGTCGGCGGCTTCGTTCGGATGCACCGGCTCGGGCTCCTCTGGCGCCGGTTCGCTGGCGTCCATCAGCTTTGGTTTGGATGTCTCGGCGCCATCCGTGAGTCTCGTGGCGTACAGATCGTCCTGGTCGCGGCCCTGCGTGTTCTGCCGGCGGTCGCTGGAATGCACGGCCAGCACACCGCCGTTCCAAGGCACGAGCGCCGGTTTGTTGTCGAGGATGTTCGAAGAGTTCGGCAGCTCGCGCGGCTCCGACCACTTCTGCCCGTCAAAGCGCACGTGATAGCTGTGCCACGTCTCGCCGCGGCCGCCGGCCAGCGGATGGTGCCGGAACGTCAGCCATAACCCGCCGGCCTTGTCGAGGGCCAGCCGCGGACAGCTCTTGTTGCGCTCCAGCGAACCTTTCAAGGCTGCTTCGAGATCGGCCGCCGGCTGCATCAACTCGCCGCCGTCGAGACATTTCACCTGCACGGTGCGATTCACGTACAGGCCGTAGCCGGGATTTTCGCCGATGCCCACGCGCTCGGGCGTGTTGCCCTGGTAGTCTTTGCCCCACAGGACGTCGCCTTGTTCGTAGGCGATCCATGCGCGGTCGGCGGCGTCGCAGATAACGTGCGGACGCGCTTCGAAGCGCGGCGAGGCGGCCACTTCCCACGTCTTCGTTTCCGCGTTCTTCCCCACCGTCTGGAACCGCACGGCCCGCACGTCGTAGTTGCCGCGCTCGTAGGTGTCCCACGCGACGTAGACGTGCCCCTGGCTGTCGGCGGCGATGCTGGGGTTCCACTCGTTGGCGGGCGTGTTGCGGAGGGCGCGAGCCGGCTCGAAGACCTCGTGGCCGATGACTTGCGCGAGGCGAATGTCGAAGTGGCCGCCGCGGAAGCTTTGCCACGCCAGCCAGATGTTGCCGGTGCTGTCCGTGGTGGAAACGACGTTGAAGTCGGCGCCGGCCACGTCGGTGACGCGGACGGTTTTCGTCCACTGGCCCTCCCGGCCCTCTTCGGCGGGCGGCGTGTAACTGCGGTAGAAGATGTCCCAGTCTCCGTCGGTGGGGCCTTCGGCGGGCGCTTCTTCCGGCGGGGCCTTCTCGGCCCAGGCGACCACGACCTGGCCCTGTTTGCCTACGGCCACGGTGGGTCGCCAGACGTCGCGGCCCGGCTCGGTGACGTCGATGCCGAGTTGCCAGTTCTCGCCGTCGAACCAGCCGAGCTTGATCTGGTCGCCGTGGCCTTTCGGCACCAGCGACTCGTAGCGGCCGTTGGCCACCTGTTCCATTACGACGGGACCGGCGGGTTTGTACTCGACCCACACGAGCCACGCTCTGCCGTCGGGGCCGATGGCCATCGCCGGGTGGTCGTCTTCGGTGTTGGGGCCGCTCAGCTTGAGCGAGCCGGCTTCGCGCTGGACGGAGGCGGCCCCGTCGAGAAACGTGCTCGTCGCGCCGACAGCCAGTTCCGCCAGCCGGAACTCGATGTTGCCCTGCGAAGATTTGATCGTGACGGTCGCCGTGGGCGGAGCGTCGAGCTGGACCTGCAGCCGCGCGGGGATCAGGTTCTGGCGATTGCGCTGCTGCCGGCGCGGCCGCGCCGCCCGCACGCGGAACTCGCGTCCCTTCACTTCGGAGTTATTCGCGCCGCGCAGCAGCTCGACGGAGACGACGCGGCCTTCGGAAACCGACACGTCGCCGTCCCACACGCGCTGCTCGCGGTCCGTGAGGCCGAGCACCACCTGAAGCTGCACCGGGTGCTCGGCAACGGAGACGCGGCGGTCGGGCACGCCGGCGGCCGTCTCGTCGTGGGCGGGCGTCGTCCGACGTGCCAGGTGCATCGTCGCCAGCGTCAGGGCCACGACGGCCAGGGTGGCCGTCCCGCTGAGAACCCGCGTGCGCCGAGCCATCGCATCGCTCCTTTTCAGGGTGGTTAGCGCGCGAACGGAGAGCCGCCGGCAGTCTACCGGGGCGGGGCCGGAGTGTGTAGCGCGCGACGCGTTTGTGCGACTTTCGCCTTCGTATGGTGGTACCGGGGGCGGGGTACGAGGTACATGGTGGGACGTGGTTCGGTGGTACGTCGTATGAGGGACGTGGTAACAGGTGCGTGGGACGTGGTACGCGGTACGACGGACGCGGTCGTCCAGACGTTGTTCCTGCATCCCGCCTCCACGCACCTCGTACAGTCGCACCTCGTACCGTGGTACCTCGTACCGTCGTACCGTCGCACCTCGTACCGTCCGATTCCTCGCACCTTCGCAAGCGTAGGCAAACGCTCACCCAGTCGCCGCGGGGTCCAAAAACGCGAGCTACACTTGTTCGGATGTCCGTGGAGCGGGCGGTTCGCCCGTGGGACGCGGTCCGTGGATCAATCTGCAGGGTAAGGTCACTCCGGGCGCTGACGCTTCCGGCTCTCTGCACTTCAGCGAGGATTCCCGCGATGTTCGGCTTCCTGTTCGAGCGGAAGCGCCAAGAGGTCCGCCGGGCCCTGGCCAGCCGCATCAACCTGCGCTGCGCCGACGGCATTCGTCACGCGGACCGCGGCGCGACCCGCAGCCCCTTCTGCGAAATTCTGTGGCTGATGCCTGACGACGGCGACCGCGGGGAAGCCTTTGAAGAGATGACGCCTGTGGTGGGCAAGGACATCTCCACGCAGGGGATCGCCATCGTCCACAACCAGCCGGTGACGGCGAAGCGCGTGCTCGTGGCGCTCGATGGCCAGTTCGGCCCGAGCTTCATCCGCTCGACCGTCGAGCATTCCACGCCCCTCGGCCACGGCTTCTACCAGATCGGCCTGCATCCGGATGAGGTCGTGCAACTGGAAGCCCACGAGGTGGCCGCGTGGCGGCGGCGCTGCGAAGAGTTTGCCTCCGACCCGCCGGCTCACGCCGGTCGGCTCGCGCCCGAGGCGGTGGCCGCGACGTAATGCACCTCAGGTGGCACTGGTGGCTCGACCACCAGTGCCGAGCGCGGCGCGTCCGGCACTGGTGGGCGAGCCACCAGTGGCACCCCCACCCGGCGGAACTCGTAAAGGCGGGAAGTCGGGCAGGCTTGGTCTAAGTCGCAGCCTCCCTGCGACCGATATAGAAATCACCGACTGGGGGGGCTTGTGCGCCGTGCGGGTTGTGCGCCCATGCGGCACGCGGCGATCCTTCGCGACCGAAGCGTTGCGGAGCCCGCCGAGCGGGATCATACAGGTCGGTGATTGGTATGCACGCGGTCTGCTCAACTTCCAGCGTCCCGGTGCGCCGTCGTTTCCGTCGCGGCGCCGCTCTGTGCCTGCTCGGCCTGCCGCTGATGGCGGGCTGTGCGGCGTCGCGGCCGCTCGAAGGTCTCGACGTCGAGAAACTGCCGCCCGGCTATCACGCCGTCGGCGACCGGGGCGACCGCAAGACGATCGACCTCTCGCTGCTCAGGCAGACGCCTCCCATCGAGTACCGCGTCGACGCCGGCGACGTGCTGGGCGTATTCGTCGAGGGCGTGCTGGGAGGCGACGACCAGGTTCCGCCGGTGTACGTGCCGCAGGACCACAGCCTGCCGCCATCGCTGGGCTATCCGATCGCGATCCGGGGCGACGGCAGCATCTCGCTGCCGCTCAGGCATCCGATCGTGGTCTCCGGCCTCACGCTGCGGCAGGTGGAAGAGACGATCCGCAGCCTCTATTCCCGCGGACAGGGCGACCAGCCGCCGCTGCTCAATCAGGGCAACGAGCGCGTGATCGTCAGTCTGCAGCGGCCGCGGACCGCGCGGGTGCTGGTGATCCGGCAGGAAGAGGGGAACGACGAGGGCAACGGGCCGCTGATCGATCGCTCATCGGTCCGTCAAAAGCGGGGGACCGGGCGAGTCGTCGAGCTGCCGGCCTATCGCAACGACGTCTTGAACGCGCTGGCCGAGACCGGCGGTTTGCCGGGCATCGACGCCGAGAATGTGGTTTACGTCATCCGCGGCGCGCGACGGCTGCCGATCGAAGTGCCGGCGCCGGAGAGAATGGATGGCGTCGCGCCGCCGCCGCCACAACCGGAAGTCGACGCCGCGCCGCAGCCGTTGGGTGACGGTCCGAATATGGATGCGGGCGCGCCGGCGGATGAATTGGATGAATCGGTGGGTTTACGCCCACCGCTCGCCACGTCGCCGATCCAACTCGTCGGGCACGACATTCATCAGAAGCTTGCGGAGGTCGACGGGCTGGATCCGCGGCAGCTTCGCCCGGATGCGGCCGACGACACCGACGCGTTCCTCGGCCAGACCGCGTGGGGTCGCCGCGGGCGGATCGCTACGCCGGACAAGCACCGAGCGCCGGACTCGATCGAGCGGCGACTGCAGCAAGCG
Source organism: Planctomycetota bacterium (assembly GCA_019347905.1). Taxonomy (GTDB): domain Bacteria; phylum Planctomycetota; class Planctomycetia; order Planctomycetales; family Planctomycetaceae; genus JAHWKJ01. The sequence continues at coordinate 3,016 of JAHWKJ010000304.1, read as the reverse complement.
GATCGCTGGACGCCGCAGCCACTTCCGCGGCAGCCGGCGCCCCTACGCACCGTGGAAGCGGCGCCGGCCATCCGCTGGGCGCCGCCGGTTGCTGTTCCCGTCCGCGAGCCTGTGCCGGTGAGCGACGCCGCGGTCGCCGTCCCGGTGCCCGAAACTGCTCCGCTTCCGATCGGCACGGACGAGGCCAGCGAACTGGTGCCGCTCGTTTCCGAACCATCGCCCGTGCCGGAGGTGAGCACCGGCCCCGCAATCGCGCCACAAAGCCCACGGCTTGCAACCCGTGGGCTTGGCCCCGCCGGCGGACGCTATGCCGCGGTCGGCGCCGCCGTTCGGACCGGCGAGCCGCACTGGCCCGATGTCACACTGATCAACGACGCCACGATCGCTTCGCCGCGCGTGGTCCGCATCCCGCTACGGCTGGGACCGGGCGAGTTCCCCACGTTCGGCGAGCAGGACATCATCCTGTACGATGGCGACGTGGTGTTCGTCGAAAGCCGCGAGACCGATTTCTTCATGACCGGCGGCCTGTTGGGCGGAGCGCAGTTCCCGCTGCCGCGCGATTACGACATCACGGTCATCGACGCGATCGCGATGGCGGAGCAGGCCGGGGCGAACGGGAACCGTCCTACGCGGGCGCTGGGAGGCGTCTCGGCCCTGAACCAGGACGTGACGGTCGGCGCGAGCAAAGTGATCGTGCTCCGCCAGAGGCCGGACGGCTGCGAAGTGCCGATCGAAATCGACCTCTACCGGGCCATCCGTCACCCCGAGGAACGGGTGGTGATCCAGCCGGGCGACCGCATCATCCTGCAGTACACGCGGCTGGAGGCCTGCGGCGCATTCTTCGAACGGCACATCTTCGACCCGCTGGTGGTCGGGCTGTCGTCGGGGCTGGTGTTCAGCAACTGAGCCGCTGACGCACGCCAGTTGCTTCCGAAGGCGATTCTGTCGCCCAGCGGATCGACGCGTCCTCACTCCTCACTCGCTCGCGCGGATTTCAGGAACTCGAGCGGAGTGACGATGGCAATTCCGCGGAACGGATGCAGTTCCAGCAGGTCGGCATCCCCAGTGATGATATGAGTTGCCGCGCCGCTCACGCCAAGCTCCAGAAATTTGTCGTCCGCTGGGTCGCGACACTCAGCGATGGCTTCTGTGACATCGACCACTTCAGCCTCGCGCACGAGTGCCGCGAGGAATTCCAGTCGCTTCTCCTTCGAGACGTACCTGTCGAATTTCGCACGGCTAAGGACCTCGCCAAGCTCGGCGATCGTCGCGGTGGAAATGAGCAGCGTTCCACTGGAAGCGGCTTTGTCGAACGCTTGACGCGGCACCGACGATGGGAGCAGCGCCGCACTCACACCGACGTTGGTATCGAGGATCACCCGCGGATCATTCATTCAGCAGCGACTCCAGAATCTCCGGCGTCAGCCCGCGTGCCTCGGCTTCTGCACCCATCTCGTCCATGATTTCCTTAAGTGACCGAATCGGACCCGCAGTTAACTCGCGCAGCCGCAAAGCAAGCAGAAGTTGGAGCTTCCGCTGCTCCTCCGCCGACGCCTCGCAAAAGGCGCGGGCCGAATCCTCGTCGACTTCGATGGAAATGGTTGCCGTGTTCATGCAGGAACTGCCTCAGAATCGCGATCGAATCGCTCTACGACTCCACTTTGAATCCGTGCTGCTTGCGGTGGTGCGGGCCATCGAAGTCTTTGGTCGATTTGAACAGCTCGTGCCGGCCGTCGCCGGAGACGTCGGCCACCTTCTGCCGCAGGGCGTCCTGCTCGGCTTTCGGGAGCGGCTGGAAGCTGCGGCCGACCTCGACGGCCTGCTTCAAGTCGCGGTCGTTCCGCAGGCCGACGACCAGTGAGGCGACGGGCTGCGAGAGGGCGTAGCGGATGCAGTCGGGAGCGCTCATCAGCCCGGAGTGTGGCAGCCGGCCGTTCTGGCCGTCGGGGCTGCCGCCCAGGCTCTTCATGCCTAAGACGCCCACGCCCTTCTCGAGACACACGGGCACCACCTCGCGGGCGAAGCTGCGATAGTGCCAGTCGCAGACGTTGATCGGCATCTGCGCGCTGGCCCACTGGTAGGGCTTGTCGAGCATCTTGAGGTGGATCCGCGGATCCTTGTGGCCGGTGAAGCCGATGTAGCGCACTTTGCCGGCCTTCTGGGCTTCGAGCGCGGCTTTCATGCCACCCTTCTCGAAGACCCAGTCGGGGTCGTTGTCGTAGACCATCTCGTGGAACTGCCAGAGGTCGATGCGGTCGGTCTTGAGCCGCCGCAGGCTGTCTTCGAGATCCTTGAGCGACCCTTCGTAGTCGCGCTCGCAGTTCTTGGTCATCAGGAAGACCTTGTCGCGGCGGCCGGAGGCGAGGGCCTTGCCCATCAGCTCTTCGCTGTAGCCGTCGTGATAGTCCCAGGCGTTGTCGAAGAACGTCATGCCGGCATCGAGGGCGGCGTGCATCAGGTTGATGGCGTGCTCATCGCCGCTGTCTTTGCCGGCCTTGCCGATGTGCCAGCCGCCCAGGCACAGGATCGAGACGCGCTCGCCCGTCTCGCCCAGCGGCCGCGTCGGCAGACCGGCGGCGTCGTCCTGTTGAGCGGCCAGCAGGTCGTCGGCCAGCGCGAGGACAGCGCCCGCTGCGAGAGACGCCTGCAGAAACTCGCGGCGAGTCGGGTTGCTGTCGGACATGCTGTGTCTCCTGTTGCCTCGATGGAGCCGGTGCGGATGTGGCCGGAACGACTTCGCCCTTCGTCGGCCGATTGTAGCGTGTGCACAGCGTTTTCGGCAGTGGCCGATTCGCGTGACGGTGCATGCTGGTGCCGGTAGACTGGCATCGCCCTGCGCTTGCCGTTCGCAGCGTTGTCGCTGCGGGAATTCCGGCTCGGAGAATTCATTCCATGACCTGGAACCGCCGCGACTGGCTGAAGACCCTCGCTGGAGGCACGGCGGCGCTGGCTGCATTTGCACCGGCTCCGCGCGGCGCCGCTGACCGACCTTGTACGCGAAGGGGAGCCAGAGGAC
>JAHWKJ010000303.1 GCA_019347905.1 Planctomycetota bacterium | reverse complement strand
AGGTGTCAGGAACGAATGGCACTGCCGCTTGTGTCCGTTGACTTTACAACGCGGCACGCCAAAACGTCGAGCGATTGGAGCTCGCAAAAGGGGACATTCTGCTTAACGATCAACGCGTCAGGCTCGGGTCGATCTCGGCGAACAAGTCGGAGGGGTTTTCGGCAGTCATCGCGGCTTCGTAGACGGCCTCGGTGGCAGCGGTGAGGGCATCGGGATCAAATGCGTGAAGCAGGGCCGCGGCGGCTCGCGCGTCGGCGAAGGCTCGGAGGACGGCACTTTGCGGCGCTGCGGGGTCGGTCGCGTCCTGCAGTTCCAGGTATCGCTCGTCGAGTTCGGTCGCGAGTCGTTCCAGCGCTGCGAGTGACTCGGGGGATAGAGATTCGCCGCGTGCCAATCGGTCGCGCGCTTCGGTGACGATCGGGGCTTTAAAGTTCGTTCTCGCCAACGCGAAGTCGCAGGCGGCGAGGGCAATCTCGCGCAGTTCCGGCTCCGGCAGGTGCCGCAGATGCCGGGCAACCTCCAAGGCGAGCGTTTCGAGTCGTACCATGATCTGCTCCGCGCTGCTTCACTCACGGCGTCTTCAGTGGTGTTGAGATATGCGCGGCTGTGGCCGCAATTGCCGCGGCGCATGCCGGGCAAATCGGGCGGGTCGCCCCGATGTCGAGCAATTGCAGATCGTTGGCGGCGGCGAAATCGACCACGTCTTGCTCCGCGTGATGGTAGCCGGCCACCAGAATCTCGTCCGGCTCCAAAACAACGCCGGGACGGACGTAGCCCCGCGGCTCGCTCGTCCCGATGAGGACGACCCGCGAGCCGTCGGACGACTCCGCCACGGCCACCCCCATTGTAATCCGTCCGCGGCAGTGAGCGGGAATCTGTCTGGCGAGAGAATCGACGCGATCCCGGACGAACTGGCTGGTCGCCTGCGCGTCGGTCGGGATCATAAACCCGCCCTGCACGAGCATCATTCGTGGGCACAGCCCGCCCTACACCAATTCGCGGATCGGCTCGCGGTGGTCGACGAGGTACTGCGGGCGGCCGGTGGGGTCGACGAGCGTGGTCGCCATTGGGTCGATGCCCAGGTTGTGGTAGATCGTCGCCACCACTTCCTGCATGTCGACCGGGCGCTTGAGGGCGTATTCGCCCAGGCGGTTGGTCTCGCCGATCGCCTGGCCCGTCTGCATGCCGCCGCCGGCCAACAGGGCACAGCTCACCTGCGGCCAGTGGTCGCGGCCGGCGTTGTTGTTGATGCGCGGCGTGCGGCCGAACTCGCCCCAGACCACCACCGTCACGTCGTCGAGCATGCCGCGGACTTCGAGATCTTCCACGAGCGCCGTCACGGCCTGGTCGAGCTTCGCGCCGTGGTCGCGGACGAGGGCGAAGTTTTGACCGTGGCTGTCCCAGCGGCCGTAGCTGAGCGTCACGCAGCGGACGCCCGCTTCGACCAGGCGGCGCGCGATCAGCACGTGCTCGTTGCAGGTGGGGGCGCCGTCGTACTGGTACTGGTAGGGCTTGCCGTCGCCGTAACGCTCGCGAAGCTTGGGATCCTCTTTGGAGAGGTCCAGCGCTTCCGCGAGGCGGCTGGAGGTCAGGACGCCGAAGGCCGCCTGATTGAAGGCATCGAGGCCGCGGAAATCTCTGGCGGCGTCGGCCTTGCGCTTCAGATTGTCGAGTCCGGACAGGAGTGCCTTGCGGTCGTCGAGCCGCTCCAGCGTGACGCCGTTGAGCTTCAGGTCCGACATGCCCTCGCCGTCGGGCTTGAACGCCTGGTAGGCGGAGCCGAGAAAGCCGGTGCCGCCGGGTTCCGACCACGGCACATGCTGCGTGCGTTCGGCCAGTGCGACGAAGGGCGGGACCGCGGGATCGACCGGGCCCGCGAGCTTCGAGAGCGAGGCCCCGATGCTGGGACGACCGCCGAGCGAATCGAGCGAGTTCCGCGGCCAGCCGCTGAGGCACTGGTAGCCATCGTGCGCGCCGGAGCAGCCGACGACCGAGCGGATGACCGCCATCTTATCCATCATGGCGGCGATCTTCGGGAAGCACTCGCCGATTTGAATGCCGGGCACGCTGGTCGTGATGGGCTGGAATTCGCCGCGGATTTCGGCGGGGGCCTCGGTCTTGATCTCCCACATGTCCTGATGGGGCGGTCCGCCGCCGAGGAAGATGTTGATCACGGCCTTGTGGGGCGAGTGGGTGCCGCGGGCTTCTTCCGCACGGAGCACGTCGGCCAGCGAGATCCCGCCGACGGCGCCGAGGGCGAAGCCGCCGATCTTCAGAAACGAGCGGCGGGAAACGCCGTCACAGTATCGCTGTGGTTTGCCGTAGATGGTGAGCATCGACTCGTCCCTTTCAAAAGTAGCCGAGTCGCTCCGCGACCCGAATCCGGTCACGGAGCGACCGACCTACTCTTCACGCACAATCGGCTGCGGCCGCGGGCCGGCAGCAACATTTCAGCATCCATTGATACGATGCTGAAGATACTGATTGTCGGGAAAACGGTCAAGATGCCGGGGGCCTCGCTGGCGCTTCGGGTTGGTGTGGCGGACACCAACCCGAAGCGCCAGCGAGGCCCCGGACGCACGGGGTCAGACCCCTTTGCGGACGCGCCAACGGGGTCAGACCCCTTTGCGGCTCACACATATTCCCTGTTCTGCGTCGCGCGTCCGCAAAGGGGTCTGACCCCTTCCTCACGAGCGGACCGGCCGGAGCCGCGGATCGAGCGGCGGCAGGGCGGCTTCCAGCACGCCGCGGGCGCGGGGCCACATCAGCGCCGCTTCGACGATCATCCAAATCTCCAGTAACAGCGTCACCGCGGCGATGAACACCAGCAGCCATTTCTCCTCGGCCCACCAGTCTCCGACTTGCACGAGCATGGCCCAAGCCGGCATGACGAGCATGAACACCGTCGGCAGGGCGATGAACCACACGGGCTTGCGCCGCCGCCAGAGCCAGAAGCAGATCACCAGAAAGGCGAGACCGCCCAGAAGCTGGTTGGTGGCCCCGAACATCGGCCAGAGATTCATGCCGCCTTTGCCGCCGTAGTGCTTCAGCCACGCGAGCGTACCGGCAAACCCGCCCCCGCTCATCCGGGCGAGCGCTTCGGCACTGAGTCCGCCGTCGGTCGCGGCTGCGGCTGTGGCGGCGCTGATATCGCCGCGCATCGCTTCGCCGAGCGAGATGTGCGCGCCAAAGGGCATGACGGCGAGCGCAAACGCCGTGACGACGGCGAACAACGTCGCTCCGTGCGCGTTCGTCAGCCAGACCAGCGGGTTCAATGAGAAGGAGCGGGCGACGCGGCCGCCGTGATGGAACTCCTTGTCGTAGCCTTCAGCCGGCAGCGCCGTCGGCGACACCTTCGTGGCATACGTCGAAGCCAGTTCCTGAACGACGTACCGCTGCAGCCGCGTGGCCGTATCGAGGGTCGTGCCGGCGAACGATGCGACCATCACGCCCATGATGGCCGTCGCCATCACCGCGTCGATGCCCAGTCCGCCGAGAAAATTCGCCGACCCCACCACAAATGCGCCGATCTTCGTGCCGAGGCCGGCGTCGGCGGCCTTCCAGTCTGAATAGATGCGGCTCCAGAGTTCTCCGCCCGCCAGGCCGGGGAAGCGATCCGGCCAGCCAAGGCCGATGCCGGCCGCGACGGCGAGAATCACCAGCACCGCGAGGAAACCTTCTGTCAGCATCGAACCGTAGCCGACGAACTGGGCGTCGGTTTCGTTCTTGAGTTGCTTGCTCGACGTGCCGCTGGAAACGAGGCAATGGAACCCGCTGATCGCTCCACAGGCGATAGTGATGAACAACACCGGAAAGAACGGGGGCGCCCCGGCCGGACTGAACTCGAACGCGGGGGCGACCAGTTCGACGGCAACTCTCTCCGTTTCTCCCGCCACGGCGATGCCGGCGGTTCCGCCCACCACCAGCGCCAGCACGACCAGCGCCAGCGTGCTGATGAGCTGCAGGCTGTTGATGTAATCGCGGGGTTGCAACAGCACCCACACCGGCAGCACGCTGGCGACGTAGCAGTAGGCTAAGAGTACCGCGGCCCAGATCCAGATCGGCCACTGGGCTAATGAGGCATTGAGCGAACGGATCGCCGTCCCCAGTCCCCCTCCCGTCCATTCGATCCCCGGGCAGCCGGCGCCGAACCACACCGTCAGATACATTACGGCCAGCGCGAGCAGTGAGGGCACGAGAATGCCCCGCCCTTTGCGATGCAGCCAGATCCCGATCGACACCGCGATCGGGATCTGCAGGAAGACCGGCAGGATCGACTCCGGGAACATCTGGAACACGTTGGCGATCACCAGCCCGAAGATCGCCAGCACGATCCACAGCCCGAACAAGAGGATCGTCAGAAACAGGAACCGCACGCGCGGGTTCAGCACGCGGCCGGCGATGTCCCCCACCGTCTGCCCGCGGTTCCGCAGCGACACGACGAGCGACCCGAAGTCGTGCACGGCGCCGATGAAGATCGATCCCAGCAGCACCCACAACAGCGCCGGCACCCAGCCCCACATGATCGCGATGGCCGGACCAACAATCGGCCCCGTCCCCGCGATACTGGTGAAGTGGTGGCCGAAAACGACGCTCTTTGCCGTGGGGACGTAGTCGCGGTCGTCGTTGAGTTCGACGCTCGGCACGCTGGCCTGTGGGTCGAGATTGAAAACCTTGCGCGCCAGCCAGCGGCCGTAGGTGTGGTAGGCGACCAGATAGCCGACGAAGGCGCCGACAGCGATCAGCAATGTGGCCATCGCAGGGGATTGATTCGAGTTCGAGAATCAGCCGCGCTGTCCTCAGCGTATCGGTGATTCCCCGGTCCGGCAAGACGCGCGGCGGAGCAGGGAAGAGAGGGGGTGACAAGGTGACAAGGTGAGGGGGTGACAGGGCGACGGGGCGATGGGTGGCACGGATGTGCGGAGGGCGGCGATACGAGGTGAGGCATTCGCAGGTGGCGTCAGCAGTCACCTTGTCACCTTGTCACCCCCTCACCTTCTCACCCCCACTCTGCAACTACCTTGGGGAGCAGGCGCAACCGATGGACTTAGATGGAGAGGGCGTGCAATCGGTACGTCTGGCAGAACCGTCAGAGTCGGTGGATCAGTTGGCAGCGACAGAACGATTTCGCGAGGAATCTCGCCGCGGAGGGAAACGCTGGTGACGATGAAACTGGCACGCCCGGTCTCGCACCGGACGCAGCGGACCGGCGGCCGCCTGGCCGGCCGCCCGAAATCGGATTTGGAACGAAAGAGTCTCACCAACTGGCCCTGTCGGCGGGCATGGGACGTCCTGCCGCCACGAAAGAGAAGGAGTTCTCCCGATGCTGGTTCTGTCGAGGCAACGCGACGAGAGCATCATCATCGGAGACGACATCGTGATTACGATCGTCGATATCCGTGGCGACAAGGTGCGGCTGGGGATCGCGGCCCCGACCGAAATCCCCGTCCACCGGCAGGAGGTGTACGAAGCCATTCGCCGCGAAGCGGCCGCCGGGGGCGAGACGCCGGGGGGGACGGCACGCCGCACGTCATCGCGCCAGCCCCCCGAAGCGGAGCGTTCGGCGTAGGCTGCGGGATGTGTGACCCGCGGGCGGCGTCCGATCGCAGGGCTTGGATGGGTTGTGCGTTCTGCGGCAGCGCAATTCAGCGGACGGAGTTGAATCACTGGTGCGGCTGGAGCCGCATCTCGAATTCTGCATCCATAGTTTCCCGACCAGACTGCGCAGTTTTCGTAAAGCGCCAGAATGGACCCGTCGATAGTCAACCGCAGGAAGCCTCAATTCTGCCAAACCATGCACCCCCCGCGCATTTTCTTGACGACATCCGAAAGGGCGTAATGCCATGACGAGAATCAATACGAACGTGGCCTCCTTGCGGGGGCTGCGCAACTTGAACCGCGCCAACAATCTGCTGGACACGTCGCTGACCCGGCTCTCGACGGGTCTGCAGATCAATAGCGGCCGCGACAACCCGGCCGGCCTCATCGCCAGCGAAACCCTGCGGTCGCAGATTACGACCATCGAGCAGTCGATCCGCAACAGCAATCGCGCCAACAACGTGCTGGGAACCACGGACTCGGCCCTCGGCGAAATCACCGGGCTGCTCAATCAGATCCGCGGCCTGGTGCAGGAAGGCCTCAACGAAGGCGCCCTGTCGCAGGAAGAAATCGAAGCCAACCAGCTTCAGATCGATGCGGCCCTTTCGGCCATCAATCGCATCTCGGCCAACACGTCGTTTGCCGGCGACAAGCTGATCGACGGCAGCGGCGCCTACCGGACGACGGCCACGACTGCCGATGCCGCCAAGTTCGACGACTTCCAGATCAACAGTGCCATCTTCGCCGGCAGCTCGAACATCGTGCTCGACGCGACGGTGACGACCGCGGCCACGAAAGGCCAGTTGCTCTACGACTTCGTCTCGGGCGGCCTGGCCTCCGACACGGTGCTCGAAGTTTCCGGCAAGAAGGGCACGGACGTCGTGTTCCTGGGCTCCGGCAGTTCGCTCGACAACGTCAAGACGGCCATCGACGCCCTGTCCGACGTGACCGGCGTGGAGGTCAGCAAGACCGCGGCGGTCGCCGGCACGGCGATCATTTCCAGCACGGCCGCCAACGCCGACTTCACCGTGACCGACAAGCGGGTGAGCACCGGCGATCAGGGCGTGTTCGCGCAGACGCTGAGGATCGCGATTGCCGCCGCCGCCCCCAGCCAGACGCTGGACGTGGCCAGTGCGTCGACCGCGACGGAGCTCACACTGACGATCACGCTGGCGACCGACGCCGGCGGCCTTGTCACGTCGTCGGCCAACGACGTGAAGGCACGGCTGCTCTCGGACGCCGACTCCAGCGATTTCGTGCTGGTGACCGTCGAAGGCACCGGGGCCGGGACCGTCGACGCGGGTCTGGCGGCCGAATCCACCACGGGCCAGGACAACGCCTTCCTCACGTTCCGCAGCTCTGACTTCGGTTCCGACCAGTTCGTCGGCATCAACGTGCTGCAGGGAACGTTTGCGACCACGAACCTGTCGGCGGCCGCCTCCACCCGCGAAGTCGGCACCGACATCGTCGCGACCATCAACGGCCAGGCCGCGCTGGGCAAGGGCCTCAAGGCCTCGCTCCGCACGTCCCAGGTCGACGCTTCGCTCAACTTCACCTCCGCCGCCAACGTCGCGGCCACGAACGCGAAGATCACGATCACCGGCGGCGGCTCGCTGTTCCAGATCGGCCAGGAAGCGAACGCGGCCGGGCAGTTGGGTATCGGCATCGATGCCGTCAACACCGCGCGGCTGGGCGGCCTGACGGGCAAGCTATACGAGCTCGGCTCGGGCGGCGGTAAGAGCCTGCTCGACGTGGGGCCCACCGTTCCGGGTTCGGACCTGGTGAGCATCATCGAAGACGCACTCAGCCGCGTCTCGACACTCCGCGGCCGCATCGGCGCCGTGCAGAAGAACGTGATCGAAACCAACATTTCGACGCTGGGCAGCGCTCTGGAGAACATCAGCGCGTCCCGCAGCGAGATCGTGGATACGGACTTCGCCCAGGAAACCGCCGCCCTGACACGGGCCCAGATCCTCAGCCAGTCCGGCATCTCGGTGCTCACGATTGCAAACCAGAACCCGGCCAACGTGCTGGCGCTGCTCGGCTAGCCTGAAAGAGGCGAGCGGGGGGCGTCAGCCCCCCGATTCCCTCCGCGCTCCTGAGGCCACTGCTTTCGGCTGAACACACGGCCTCGCCCGCGACGATCCGCGGGCGAGGCCGTCGCCATTCGCGGTCAACCTGCACCATCCGCGCAGCCGATACAGACAACACTGACACCGTCCGCCGCAATCGCTGTTCATTGGAGTGCGCCCATGCCGGCAGTTGCAGAACAACT
>JAHWKJ010000302.1 GCA_019347905.1 Planctomycetota bacterium | reverse complement strand
ACCCTCGACCCTCGACTCTCGACCGCTCACGGCTGCTTCTCGCCGTTTTCGATGCGGTACCAGCGGCCTTTCACTTCGAGCACGACGTCGCCGAGGGCCAGGTACTTCGCGAGCCTTTCGTCCTGCTCCAGCAGGTCGAAGTACTCGGTCGAGCCGAGCTTCACCGTCGTGAGATCCTTCTGCTTCTCGGCGTCGAGGCGGCTGTCGTACCACACGCCATTGCGCTGGTAGAACGTCCGCGCGCCGATGTACCGCACGACGGTGAGCGCCGAGGCCTCGCGGCCCTGCTTGCGGAGCTCTTCCTCGACGGCATAGTAGAACGCCCCGTCGCCGCCGCGGCCCAATTTGCGCCGGATATCGCCGACATCCTTCGCGTCCCGCACCGCACCGAGCTTCAGCTCGGAACTGGCGGCCGGTTCGTTGGCGGCCCGGTCTTCCGACAGCTTTTCCAGAATGCGGCCGCGGGCGAAGCCGGCGGTCGGCAGTGGCCCCGCACTGCCGGCGCCGGGTACTCCTTCAGCGACGAGATCGTCCGCGACGAGGAAGCTCGTGTAGGGCGTGACGATTCCATAGCGCTTCGCGAGGTACGTCACCTCGTCGACCAGCTCCTGGTCCATGTTGTCGGGGCCGGCCTTGCGGAGTTCGCTCAACAGGAAATCGACCTTGCGGCCGGCCCACAGACGCGGGACGAACGAGTTCTTGTCCTCGTCGCTGTACTCTGGGAACTCCAGCGTGTACTCGAAGGTCTTCCGCTGACCGCCGACGTTGCCGCTCAGCTTCACCGTCTTGGTGCCGTGCCCCGTGTAGCGGCCATAAACGATGACCTGCTCGCCCTTGAAGACGTCGGGAATCTTCTGCGGGTAGAGGTCTTTGACCTCCAGGCCCTCGAATTCGAGCTTGAGGTCGGTCATCAGCGGCGAGCCGACGCGGTCGAAGAAGCGGCCGATTTTGTCCTCGATCTTCTCCTCCGGCAGGATGTAATCGGCTTCGCCGCGGTGGTCGAGGGCGAGGAAGTCGAGCAGCTTCGTATTCACGTCGAAGCCTTCGCCGACGACGAACAGCCGCACGTCCTGGTCGTTCTTCTCGGCGATTTGCTTGAGGATCTGTTCGGGATCGCGCTCGCCGATGGTGGGCAGGCCGTCGGTGGCGAAAACGACCATCTGCACGCGTCCGGCGGACTTCTCCGCTTCGCGCAGCAGCTTGAGCGAGAGTTCGAGCGCTTCGAGGATGGCCGTGCCGCCGCGGGCGTTGAGCTTCGCGACGTACTCCAGCGCTTTCGCGCGGGCGTCGCTGTTGGCCTCGACGAGGCCGGTTTCCCTGTAGTGGCGGGCCGTCGTGCTGAAGTCGACGATGTTGAACCGGTCGCCGTCGCGGAGGTTCTTCACGCAGTATTCGAGGGCTGCGCGGGCCTGGTCCATCTTGCCGTCCTTCAGCATCGATCCCGACGTATCCACGCAGAACACCACGTCTTTGGGCAGGATGTCCTGGCTGGTTATCTGACCTTCGCCCGTGCCGACGGTGGGCGAGAGCATCAGCATGAAGGCGCCTTCTTCGTCCAGCTCGCGATGGGCGAGGAGGCTGGCGGCCACGTCGTCCTCGGCCGTCTGGTAGTACAGCACGAACGGGTGTTTGGGCAGGTAGTTCTCCTGCTTCCATTCGGCGGCGACGTCCCAGCCTTCCTGCTCGACGATGTCGATCTCGTGCGTGGGCGAGTAGAGGTTCTTGATGGGCCGCGTGCTGTTGATCTTCACGGTTACGGAAGCGCTCTGCAGCGGCTGCATGAGGGCCTTGGGGTTCGTGTTGAGCATCTGCATCCGCACCAGGCCGCCCTGCGCCTTGAGCACAGTTGTGTACTTCAGCCGCACCGTGACCGTGCCGTTGGGGGCGACGCGGGGAACCTGCGTCTGGATGAGCTGGTTGCCGAAATACTCCAGCAGCGCGGGCGAACCGCCGTTTTTGACGATGTCCTGAAAGACCTGCTTCGCCTTGTCGACATCGAGGATTTCGGCGTGCATCTCCTTGCCGTCGACGAGCACCGACATGTCGTCGACCTGCGCGCCCGGCTCCAGCTCCATGTAGCACGTCCCGCCGACGATCGCCTGCGGGTTGGGGTTTTTGAAGGTGCAGTTGTAGACCTTGGTGGCGACCTGGTCCTTGATCTCGACGTCGATGTGGTCGAGCCAGACCTGCACCGGCAGCGGCGAGCGCATAAAGCAGGCCCGGCTGACGGAGACGCCCGTGAACACCACGGCCGCGGCCGCGAGCAGGGCAATGGAGCGAGAGGTGTAACGTCTCATGGCGTGTTTCCTTTGATCGATATTATTGCAAGTGCCATCCCGTCCAGCCTTTGATGACCCCGACGATGAACAGCGCCAGCCCGACCGCGAACAAGCCGTAGAACCAGACCATCCCGAAGAGTGTCACGTACAGGAGCGAGCTTACGCCCATCAACAGCAGACCTTTGAATGCGAGCTGCATCCCGAGACGCCGGTGCCCCGGTCTCATCCGGTCTTTGGCAGCAATGATCAGGTCCTGTGCCACCTGTGGCTCGTAGCCCTGCGAGATCAGGTCGTCGCGAATCTGCCGAACCGTCTGGCCGTCGGTGAGCGCCGATTGAATCTGGACAATCTGGAATTCGTCGCACTGCTCCTCTGTCGGAGCCCAGATACCGCACCGCGGACACCGGCCCAGCGATGGACTGAACTCGACGTTACAATCCGGGCACCGGACGAGCATGCCGCCGCCCCGCGAGTTGCCAATCATTCTCCGCTGTCGCATTTCCTCACCACGGATAGTACGGATTTCACGGATCAGTGACATCCGTGTGATCAGTGGTCTCCGCCTTCGGGTTTGTCGGTTGCGCCCTTGCTCTTGAGGTACGCGACGACTTCGTCTTTAGACTGTTCGCGGGCCTTCACCAGTGGTGTGTAGCCGTCGCGGTCCTTGGCGTTCACACCGGCCCCGCTATCGACCAGCCGTTGTGCGACGTGCAGGTGGCCGTTCCAGGCGGCTTTGTGCAGTGGTGTGAGGCCGTCCCGGTCGCGGGCGTCAACATCGGCATCGGCGGCGATCAAGAGCCGCGCCGCTTCGTCGTGGCCTTTCCATGCGGCGGCGTGCAGCGGCGTGTAACCTTCCGACGACGCCTTGGCGTCGGCCCCGGCTTTCAAGAGTGCCTCGACGGCGCCCGCATCGCCGTGCCACGCGGCGGCATGCAACGATGTATAGCCAGCGGCGTCGGTCGCGGCCACATTCGCGCCCGCCTCTGCGAGGAGCCTGATGACCTCCGCCTGGCCATTCCACGCGGCCGCGTGCAGCAGGGTCTCGCCGCCGGTGAACTTCTCGTCGACGTCGATCTTTCGTTCCAACAGGAGCTTGACGACGGCCGCATGGCCGGCGTCGGCTGCGAGGTACAGCGGCGTTCGTCCGGCGGCGTCCTTCTGTCCCAGCTTGCCGGCGTCGTCTCGCTTCAGCAGCGCCGAGACGGCCTGCTCCAGCCCGTGACGGCACGACCAGTGGAACAGCGTCTCCCCGGTCGTCGGGTTCACGTCGATGCTTTTGGCTTTCGGCAGGATCGCGTTGACGGCCGGGTAATTGTCGTTGTCGACGGCGAGCTGTAGCGGCGTTTCGTCCTGCTTGTTCTTCAAATCGACATCGGCTCCGGCCGCAACGAGAGCGGCGGCCACGCGGCCGTAGCGCTGGATGACCTCGGGATCGACAGTCTGACCGTAGTAATAGACGTACTGCCGGCCGAGCGCCGCGGCGAGATGCAATGGCGTATCGCCCTTCTGGTTGGCCTCGCCGACCTTGGCCCCTTTCTCGATCAGCAGCGTTGTCAGCTCGACGTTGCCGTACTGCGCGGCCGGATACAGCGGAGTGGGGTGGTATGTGTTCTTCGTGACGATGTCGGCCCGTGCGCCGCGCTGGAGCAGTTTCTCGACGATTTGCGGCGTGTTCCGCTGGCAGGCGAAGAACAGCGGTGTCTGCCCGGAAACATCGGCGACGTCGATCTCGGCCCCGCGCTCGATCAACAGGTCCACGACTTCGGGGTTGCCGTTCTGGCAGGCCTGGTGCAGGGGCGTCTGCTTTCCCGATGTCTGCAGCTTGACGTCGATGCCCGGCTGCTTCAGGAGAAACGTCACGAGGTCCGTGCTGCCGCTCCCGCAGGCGTAGAAGAATGCCGTGGCTCCGGCGCTGTCCTGTTCGTGCAGGCGGGCCTTGTGCTTCAGGAGCGCCTTGACCATGTCGAGCTGACCGTTCTGTGCGGCCCGCTGCAGGACGGTCTGCCCGCCGCTGCCGGTCGTCCGCACGTTGGCGCCGGCGGCCAGCAGCTTGTCGAAGAAGTCCTGCCGGCCATAGTTGACGGCGTGGAACAGCGGCGTCTGCCCGCTGTTGTCCTTGAGCTCCAGGTTCGGCTTCTTCTTGAGGATCGCATCGAGGATCTGCGGCCGGCCGTACATGATGCACCAGTGCACCGGCGAGTAGTTGTAGCGGTCGCGGAGGTCGACGTCGGCGCCGTTTTGCAGCAAGTAGTCGGCGATTTCGCCGCGGTTCTGCTGGACGGCGTAGATGAGGGGCGTATAGCCGTTCTCGTCGCGCTCGTTGGCGGCCGCGCGATTCTTGTCGATCAGGCCCTTCACGGCGCTCAGGTTGTTGGCCACGACGGCCTGATGCAGTTCGCCGGCGGCCAGCGGTGCGGCGAGAGCGACAACGGCGGCAAAGACCGCGATCAGGAGTGTGCGGGGGGACATGCCGTCTCCTTCATCGGGGGGACGCGCGGAGCGGGGTGTTGCACGTGACGGCGTCAGTGTATCAGGCGTGCGACTGCTCCGGCATTAACTTCCCTCACCCATACGACGCACGAAGCGGCCGCGCGTTCCATGATTCTCTGGACAACTTCGCGGCCATCCGGTGAGATACATACGGAGTGCGACGATTTCGGGGAACTTCGTCCGCCGCCGCTCGTCAAAAGGGTGTGAGCGGGCTTCAATCTCCGCAGACTCAGCCCCGGAGGCAAAGTGCCGGCGCGTTCGGTTGGGATGCTTGGATGTTTCCTCGTCGTGCCGGCGGCTTTCTGGCCGGGCGGGTGCGGCGGCGATCCGCGTCCCGCGAGCGATGAGGGCAAGGCACCGGCGGCGGCACGGGCAGAACATTCGGCCGTCCCTGTCGATGACCCGCGGCACGCCGATCCGCTCGTGCCGCCCATGGATCTCGATGGTCTGGCCGTCGCGACCATCGAGCCACCGCCGATCATCGAGCCGGTGGTCGCGCCCAGGCTGTTCGGAAGGTCGGGGCTGTTTGCCCCCGATGTGACAGCGGACGACCGCGCTCACTTCCACCCGCACGGAACGAAAATCTGCGCGTCGGGCTGTGCGGCCAGCAATCACCCCACGCCGCACGTCACCGCCGATGATTTCCGGCTGCTGCTTTCCGAATACGCCCGCGGCCCCCTCGACGAGACGAACCGTGCGCTCGAAACGCTGTTGTACTTTGGCCCGCAGACCCGCACATACCTGAAACTGCTGGGCGCCGGCGAACTCGATCCCGCCCGCGCCGGTTTTCTGGACCAGGAACTGCGGCGGACGCATGCTCTGGTGTCGTTTCGCGTGGTGGACGAGCACGGCGTCGTGCGGACGTGGATGCCGCCCACGCGCGTGCCGTTCGACCGCCGGCACGTCTTCGAGATGGAGACCCGCGACCTGGAGCCGCTGGAGACGAGCGGCACGGTGAAGCGGGTGGGCCTGCATCACCTGTGGACGCGGTTGTGACTGGAGGGCGTCCACTTTGTGGCCGGACCGTGGTTCACGGTCCAACGATCAAGCGAGGCCGAATGGCAGGTGCTGGACCACATCTGGGTCTCCAACGGCGAAGCCAGCGCCCGCGCCACGGTGGAACTGCACGTCGAGTTTGCACCCGTCGATGAGGCCGCGGCCGGGGCGGTGGCTGGGATCTAAAGCGGTGCCGTTCCTTCCCGCGGGCTATTCGAGAGCAGCCCAAGACCGCCTCCCATGGACATCCCAGACGCGGATGTTGGCAGCGTCACCGCGCGGATCGGCTCCACGCGCCGGCTTTCCGATCTCGATGCAGGGCTTGCCGTCCAAGTCCGCGATGCTGATGCCGACTCCACGATCTCCGTTGACGGCCACCGTGACGGCGGGGGAGTTGCCGGAAGTGAACAGGCAAATGCCGGGATTCCCTTCACGGTCGACCTGCAGCGACATCCGCGGGCGACCTCGGTCGTCGTTCAAATGAACTACGACGTGTCCACCAGACCCTCCGTCGCCGCCAAAGCAGGAAAGATTCGCGCGCTCCGTACCGTACTCATCGACGAGCACGAGGCACTGCGTCTCAACGACGTCTGTGATGACCTTTTTCGGTCGCTGTTTCCGCCGTTTCTTGGACACGGTTCCTCCCATTGGCCAGTCGTGGATGTCCTCGGTCAGCCCTTCGGCCACGGCCTGCTCGAACTGCGGATCGAGCTGCGCACATTCGCGCTCAAACTGCGACCTGTCCCTTGTCTTCCGCTTTGACTTCTTCATGCTCCCCGCATCCCGCATTTGATTGAGTCTGTACGCGCCCGCGACTGTGCTATGATCGCATGAGCATACCGTCGCCACGGTGCGATGTGCAGGCGATTCATTTGCGGAGGTAGACGCAGCGATGCGGGTGATGCTCGATTATGGCCGGACGGGGCTGGACGTGGAGTTGCCGGACGAGAACGTCGTCGGGCCGCTCGATCTGGTGCCGATTGCGCCCCTCGATGATCCCGCGGCGGCCGTCCGCGGCATGTTGGCAGAGCCGATCGCGTCGCCGCCGCTGGCGGAGCTGGCTGCGGGGCGGCGCTCGGCGTGCCTCCTCATCTGTGATATCACGCGACCGGTGCCCAACCGGCTGCTGCTGGGTGAGATCCTGCCCGTGCTGGAACAGGCCGGCATCGCCCGGGAGCAGATTCTGATCCTGATTGCGACGGGGCTGCACCGGCCGAATTTGGGCGACGAACTGGTCGAACTTGTGGGGCCGGAGATCGCGGCGAACTATCGTGTCGAGAACCACGACGGCCGCAATCTCGCGGAGCATTCCGACCTGGGCCTGTCGCCGCGCGGAGTGCCCGTGTGGATCGACCGCCGCTACGTCGAGGCCGATCTGAAGATCGCCACCGGGCTGATCGAGCCGCACCTGATGGCCGGCTTCTCCGGCGGACGAAAGTTGATCTGCCCCGGTATCGCCGCCCTCGAAACCGTGAAGGTGTGGCACGGGCCGCAGTTCCTGGAGCATCCCAAGGCCGATTGCGGCGTGCTGGACGGCAACCCCGTGCACGAGGAGAACACGGCCATTGCGCGGATGGCCGGCTGCGATTTCATCGTCAACGTCACGCTCGATCGCTCGCGGCAGGTGACGAGCGTGGTGGCCGGCGACATGGAGCAGGCGTTTCTGGCCGGCGTCGAGCACGCCCGCCGCGCGGCCCGGGCCGAGGTGACCGAAGCCTGCGACGTGGTGGTCACCTCGAGCGCCGGCTATCCGCTCGACACGACGTTCTACCAGGCCATCAAGGGGCTGACGGGCGTGCTGCCGATCGTGAAGCAGGGCGGCACGATCGTGCTGGCGGCGAGCCTGTCGGAAGGCGTCGGCAGCCCGGAGTTCGCGAGCCTGTTGCGCGAGCACGACGACCTCGACGTGTTCATGCAGCGGATCCTCGGCCGCGATTACTTCGTGCTCGACCAGTGGCAGCTTGAGGAACTGGCGAAGGTGCGGCGAAAGGCCCGCGTGCGGATCGTCAGCGACGGCCTGCCCGCGGAAACGCTGCGCGAGTGCTTCGTCGACCCCGCGGCAACCGTCGAAGCCGCCGTCGCAGACGCGCTCGCCGAATATGGCCCGCAA
>JAHWKJ010000301.1 GCA_019347905.1 Planctomycetota bacterium | reverse complement strand
ACGTCGTGCATGCCTGGGGTTTCGGCGTCACGACCTTCGTCTGCTGGCAATCGCTGCGGAGCGCCCTCCGCTATCGCTCCAACACAGGTACGATCGAACCCACAGGAGGCCTCGTCGTCCTCTGCGCCGCCGCAGCGGTGGGCTTCGGCGCGCTCAACGAGATCATCGAATTCGCCGCAACGCTGCTGCTGCCGGAAACAAACGTCGGCGGCTACCTCAACACCGGCTGGGATCTGGTGGCGAACCTGACGGGAGCGACGGTGGCGGCGGTGCTGATCCGCGTGATGCATAGGGCCGAATGAGGCCGGTGGCTCTCATTCCCGCGGAAGCGCAGCGACCGCGGGCCGGCCCTCGACGACGAGCACCTCGCGATCGAGCGGCACGTTCTCGAACGTCTGCTCCAGGCCCGATGGCCATCGAACGGCGAGCTGCGCAGGCGGCCGGGCGTCTCCCAAGCCGAACGTCAGCATTCTCTGGTTGCTCGCCTGGTAACCGTCACCGGCGGTCAACTGCTTCGTCCATGTCCGGGTGCCGCAATCCACGCGAACCGTGGCCCCGACGGCATCGCGGGCAGACCCGGTTCCGCGCAAGTGCACCGCGACGAAGCGCCCCACGCCCGCAGACTCGTTCGTGACCAGCGCGGCGGGAGCGTCGATGTGCGAGACGGCGAAGTCCTCGCGGCCGTCGCGGTTCCAGTCGAGCCGGGCCAATCCGCGGCCCAGGTACTTCTTCTGGAAGTAGCCGCCCGGCGAAGAGGCTCCGTTGAGCTCCAGAAAGCGGCCGTCGCCGCGATTGCGGAAGAACTGCGGCGGCATGTGGTATGGGATGCCGGCCCGGGTGACGTCGTCGATGTGGCCGTTGGTCAGGACGAGATCCTCGTTGCCGTCGAGATCGGCATCGAGGAACTGCGTGCCGAAACCGAGCAGCTTGAAACTGGGGTCTCGCAGGCCGGCCCGCCGCGTGGCGTCGATAAACAACAGGCCCGGCTGCCCAAGGTACAACGTATTCGATTCGTCGTAGAAGTTGGTGACGAACAGGTCCAGGAGGCCGTCACCGTCGGCATCGCCCGCCGCCACTCCCATACAGGCCTGGCTGTGGCCGTCGCCGTCGACCGCCAGCCCCGAAACCAGCGCGCGTTCCTCGAACCGCAGCCTGCCGGCGTCGGTGCGGTTGACGAAGAAGAAGTTCGGCACCTCGTCGTTGGCCACAAACAGGCTCAACCGGCCCGATCCGTCGAAGTCGCCGGCCACGACGCCCAGGCCGTAGCCGTCTGAAACGACGATGCCCGCCGAGGCGCCGGTCTCCCGGTAGCGGCCGCTGCCCAGGCTCACAAAGACTTGATCCTGGGCGGCCTCGAAAGTTCGCGGCGAGCAGGAGTGGGGCACTCCGGCCTTTTCGCAGATCAGGTGGAAGGCGTCGTCGCCCCCGACATAGTTCACGTCGTAGAGATCGGGCGATCGGTCGCCATCCAGGTCTGCGATGAGGCAGCTTGTGGTCCAGCGATCATCTCCCAGTCCGCGCTCCTGGCTGATCTCGGTGAACGTGCCGTCGCCGTTGTTGCGATACAGGCCGTTGGGGCCGATGTTCGCGACGTACAGGTCTGCAAAGCCGTCGTTATCGAGATCGCCCACCGCGACACCTTGACTGAAGCGCGTGTCTCCCAGACCGGCCCTGGCCGTGACGTCTTCGAACCGGCCGTTGCCGAGGTTCCGGTACAGCCGATCGTCGTCTGGCCCTGTCACTTCCGGCGGCGGGCGCCGCGAGCCCTGCGTGAAGTAGAGATCGGGCCACAAGTCGCCGTCGTAATCCAGAACGCCGACGCCCCCGCCGGTCGTTTCGAAGATCCTCGTCCCCGTCGTCTGGGGATCGGCTCCGTTGCGATAGACGAATTCGATGCCCGCGGCTGAGGCGCGATCCTCGAAGCGGACACCCGCGGAGCCCCCCCCTTGGCCCCCCCTTGGTAAGGGGGGGAACGGGGGGGTCGCGGCCGGTGATGTCCGGGAGGCTCCATGCCACTCCGGCAGCGGAAACGCCGACAGATCGACCAAATGCCCCGGGTTGGCCGAGACGATCGTCCGCGGCGGGTCGCGTTCCAGTTGCGGCTCCAGCCGGGCGATGGCAGCATGGGCCCAGGCCAGGTTCGGATCGACGGCCAGCGCCGCATGCGACCAGGCCCAGGCTTCCCACAGCCGGCCGAGCGACTCGTAAATCTCGACGGCGCGGTGCAGGGAGAGGACGTCGCGCGGGTGCCTGCGTAACGCGTCGAGCAGATGCGCCAGCCGGTCCAGATCGCGGGCGCGCTTCAGAAACAGTTCCGCGCTTTTCCAATGGCTCAAGCCCTGTAACAGGGTTCCGAGCCGGTAATTGGCCACCTGGAGATTCGGTTCCCGGCGAACGGCTTCCCAGAAACAGCGAACGGCCGTGCGCGACTCGTCGCGTCTCTCGGCCCAGACGCCGCGGGCCATCCACGTTACCGGATGCCGCTCGCACTCCGCGGGAAGCTGCGCGTGCCACTCCAAAAATTCGTTTGCCGATGACAATTCTGCCAGGACCAGGCCCAGCCGGGCCTGCGCTTCCGGCTGGCGTGGATAGCGGGCCACCACCTTGCGCAGCCAGTCTCGGGCCTGCGCCTGCCGATTGGAATCGACGGCGAGCCGCGCCAGCCCGATGAGCGGAAGCGGATCGTCGGGCACTGCGCGGAGCGACATTTCCAAGTGGTCTGACGCGTCGAGGGACTGCTCCGGATAGCCCAGATGCAGCAGAGCCTGCGGATCGAATTGCCGCTGCCGGACGATCTCGAACAGATGCGGCGTGGCCTCCCAGCGTCTTCCTTCGACGTCGAGCACGAGGGCGAGGCTGCGGTGCGCCGGGATGAACTGCGAGTCGTTTTCGAGAGCGCGACGAAACTGATGTTCCGCCTCTGAAAGCCGCCCCAGGTGAAAGTGCAGTTCGCCCGCCGCCCAGAATCCCACCGACGCCTGATGGCTGCCATCGCGGTCGATCCGCGCGTAGTAGCCCAGCGCCTCTTCGTAGCGACGCAGTCTGGTCGCGGCCTCTCCGGCCACCAGCAGGGCCGCAGACCAGCGCGGGCGGCGATCGAGCGCCCGCCGCGCGAGCTCTTCCGCCCTGGCATAACGGCTGCGCGCGAGTTCGGCCTGCGCCTGCTCGAGAAGCTCACCCGGTGGAGGGCTCCTGCGACCGGCCACCAGCGCGACGATGGTCCCCAGGAGCACGGTCGCCCCGGCACCCACCCACCATCGCCGGCGACGCGGCAGCACGAGCTTCCCTCCGAGAGCAGTTGACGCATGGCTGTGCGGTCCGCTTGGACGGTGCCGCTGGCGCCATTGTCGATGGGCGGCGCAGGTTGAGTCAACCGCCGAGGAATGCGCACCTGCGGTGACGAAGGTGCGCGGCGACGGAACGCCTGCGGATTTTGAAGAGCTTTGTTGAAGGGCTGTGTTTGAAGCGGTATAAGTGGAGAGATGCCTTGACGCATCGCGTCATTTTTTTCGCAAGTTCGGCTTGCGGCCGTTTTTCTGCTCGTAACGAGGAGGGGCAAGTCATGTCCATGCGCACGCGACTCCGGAGGGGCTTCACCCTCATCGAACTCCTGGTCGTCATCGCGATCATCGCCATTCTGATCGCCCTGCTCTTGCCCGCCGTGCAGCAGGCGCGCGAGGCGGCGCGACGCTCGTCCTGCAAGAACAACCTGAAGCAGATCGGTCTGGCCCTGCACAACTACGAGGGGGCGCACTCCAGGTACCCGCACCTGCGCGGCGGCTGGAACCTCACGCGGGGAGGCGACTTCCACGGACTGGTGGCCCTGCTGCCGTACCTCGACCAGGGACCGATGTTCAACCAGATCGCAGGCGACGGGGTGAGGGGCGGCCGGCTGCGGCACCCGTGGGTCGGAGCCTACCAGCCCTGGGCCACTCAGATCCAGGCTCTGTTGTGTCCTTCCGATGCGGGTCCGGGCGCGCGGATTCGCGGCGTCGCTTACAACAACTATCACTTCTCCGTGGGCACGACGATCTTCAACAACTACGAGGGAGAAACCAACGGTCTGTTCGGGTTCAGTCAGAAGAATTCCAGAAAGATCGCCGACATCCATGACGGCGCCAGCAACACGATTGCGGTGGCGGAGAAAGCGATCGGCACGACCGACCGTCGAGAAGTCATCGGTCATTCCGTCCGCGGCGTCGGAGGCATCAACACGAACCCCACGATCTGCCTGGGGCAGGTGAATGGCCGGGAGTACCGCAATCCGGGTCAGGTCAGCTCGTGGCCGCAGGGATCGCTGTGGCCTTTCGGTCATCCCCACTGGGGTGCCGTCACCACGGTCCTGCCGCCGAACGGTCCCTCCTGTTACCAATCAGGTTCCGACAATCCCAGCAACGCCTGGGGCATCTTCACGCCCTCCAGCCGTCACGTGGGCGGGGTGCACGTACTGATGGGCGACGGCTCGGTGCACTTCATCAGCGAGAATATCAACACCGGCACCATGCGGCCGGGGAACTACGGCGTGTGGGGCGCGCTGGGAACGATTGCCGGACGCGAACCCGCGACCGGATTCTAGTGCTCCGTCGACGCGAAGCCTTCGGATCAGCCGGCACGCGCTAGCGTCCGGTTCGCACGGCGGGAACCTGGGCTAGCGCCCGACGGCTGATTTCGCAACCCGAATTCTGAGCCTTGACAGACCACTAAATTAGGTGGCCAGCGATGCTCTTTGACTCGAAGTGGATTCCAATCGTCGGATTTGCATTGACCGTGCTGGTCGCGGCCGGCTGCTCCGGAGACGAGGCCGAACGTCTGGATGTGGTGCCTGTCACCGGCAAGGTGCTGTACAACGACCGGCCGCTTCCCGGAGCCCAGGTGACGTTTCGCTGCGAAGAAAAGAACGCGCCGCCTGCCATGGGGATCACCGGCCCCGACGGTACGTTTCAACTCACCACCTATGACGACGGAGACGGAGCGGTTCCGGGTGAACACCTGGTGACGGTTGCGAAGTACGCCTCGACCGGCGGCAGCGGGGCGGGCGGACCGGAGACGATGGAAGAGGCGGCTGCCCGCGCCGAGAAAGGAATCGAACTCGAAGCGGAAAGCCGCTCGCTGATTCCGGAAGCCTATGCCGATCCCGAGCGCTCCAATCTGAGGGAGACGGTTAAGGAAGACGGGGAAAACAACTTCACCATCGAACTGTCCGGTTGAAGAAGGAACCGGGTTAGTCGGCGAGTTGCCAGAATTCGTCTTCGCCTTGTTCGGCTTCGGGGGCGGGCTTCTGGGCTTTGGGGCGCGCGGCCCCTTTGGCGGTGGGGATGGGGCGGGGATTCGCGCGGCCGGGTTGGGGGCGGTTGCCGGTGGCGGGGGATTGCTTGGGTTTCGGCTTTGACGTGCGCGCGGGCGGGGCGGCGAGGGCGCTGTCGTCGAGTTCCAGGATCTCGTCGTCCTGGGGCGGGATCGGGATGGCGACGGTGCGCGGTCTGGGACGCGGCTTCGCGGGCTTTTGGCCGCCGGCGTTGTTGCGGCGCGCGGCGGCGGCACGCTTGGGCGTCTGCCGTTCGGTTTCGGCGACGCGGCGGGCGGCGGCGACGTTTGGAGGGACGCGGTCGCCGGCCGGACGCACGCCGCAGGCTGGGCAGCGGCCTTTGTCGTCCAGGGGTTCGCCGCATTCGTTGCACAGCGGGATCGGGTGGCTGGCCGACTCCAGCTTGCCCCCGCCGGTTGCGGCGCCGCCGGTCTTTGCCGCGGGCGGGGCGGGGACGGGACGCGGCTTCGGGGCCGGGCGCACGGCGGGCTTTGGATCGGCGATCCGCGGCTCTTTGCGCTGCGGGACTGGGGCCTCAGCCGGTTTGATGGGGGCCGGGGCAGGAACGGGACGCGGCGCGGGCTTGGAGGATGGGGCGGCGCTTGCCGCGGGTTTCGGCGCGGGTGACGGTGCGGTAGGAGCGCTCCCCTTCGGGTCGCGGCTAAACGTCTCGGCGGGGCGGACGATGGAGGCGTCGGTTTCTTCGTGCCGCTCGGCCTGGAGTTGCTTCACGACGTTTTCCTGTCGCACGATCTCGACCGAAGCTTCCTTGCCACTGGTCACGTCGCGGGCCTCGACGTGGACGCGGGCCTGCTCGTCGTAGCGGATGGTGACGGCGACCTCGGAACCCTCGGGCAGGTTCGCCGGCAGGTCATCGATGATGCACTCGCCCAGCTTCACGGGCGGCTGCTCAGGGGAAGTGCCGCTCTCGACGATCTGCAGCGTCACCCGCCGCTGGCCGGGGACGACGGTGCCGAAGTTCTCGGTGCGGGCGGTGGGCAGTGGCGTGTGATCGGAGATGAGATAGTGCGGCACGCGCTTGTTGGTATCCGTGTCGCGGACCATGATCCCCAGCGCGCGGGCGTTGACGCTTTGCTGCCGCACCTGCTTGAGCCGCGCGGTCGCCTTCTCGTTCAGAATCGAGCGGGCGAACTTGCTGTTGGTGAGCAGCATGCCGGCGTAGTACGTGGCGCCATGGGCGATGGACTGGTCGGGCGAGAGCGACGTGTTGAGCGTGCGGCCCGAGAGTTTCTTCAGCATGCCCCTGACCATGGGCATTCGCGAGGCGCCGCCGGTCGTCAGCACGACGTCGACCCTCGCCCAGCCCAGCCCGCGGTCCTTGACCATCTTCTGCGTGATCTGGGCGGTGTGGTCGACATGGCCTTTAGTGAGCTTCTCGAACTGGGCCTGCTCGATTTGGTACGTTTTGCGGCGGCCGGCGTGCTGACAGGTGAGGGCCGCCCGCGGCCGCACGCTGAGGCTGCGCTTGGCCTGCTCGACTTCGAGGGCCAGGAACTGCAGGCTTTCGGCGTCGTCGCGGGGATCGGAGCCGAACTCGCGCTGGAACTGGTCGGCGATGGCGTCCTGCAGCGTCTGGTTCCAGTCGATGCCGCCCAGATGCAGATCGCCTGCACTGGCGATGACGCTGACCTCGTTCTTCTGGTACTTCACCAGCGAGAGGTCGAACGTGCCGCCGCCCAGGTCGTAGACCAGAATCCGCTGTTCGTCGGCCAGTTCGGTGAACCACAGGCCCTCGGTGCCCAGCACGTAGCACAAGGCGGCGGCGACCGGCTCGTTGATCACGTCGACCTGTTGGAGGCCCGCGTGGTGGCCGGCCTCGATGGTCGCGTGCCGCTGGGCGTCGCTGAACTGCGCCGGCACCGTGACGACGGCCCGCTCGACGGGGCCGATCTGCTCCTGGGCGGCCCCGATCAACTTCTTGAGGACGAACGTGGCGATATCGACCGGCGTGTAAGGCCGGCCGCCGATGACCCACCGCTTCCCCGCGTCGCCCATGAACCGCTTGGAGTTCTGCACGACGTTGTGCGGGCGGACGATGGCGTTGCGCAGGGCCTCGGTGCCGACGATGACCTCATCGTCGTCAAACAGCACGACCGACGGCGTGGAGAGCTCGCCTTCCTGGTTGGCCAGCGTGACGGGTTCGCCGTGCTCGTTGAGGTAGGCGATGCAGGAGTAAGTCGTGCCGAGGTCGATGCCGACGGCGTGCGTGGTGAGCATGACGGGAGTAGGCAAGCGAAGTGCAAGGCGGCTTTGCCCGAAAAAGGGGACAGTCCCCTGCGGACGTGGCGTTGATGCTTGTGGAATGCGACCCGGAGGGGGACAGTCCCCTTTTTCGGGCAAAGCTGCGAGGGCATAGAATCCCGCTTCAGTCCATGGTAGCATCGCACCGGGGCCGCGGCGAGTGGGGTGGAGGGTAGTGTGGATTTCAATACACACGGCCGCATCCTGGAGATGCTCCGGCGGCATTGAACAACGCATCTGCGGGTTGTAACCGCACGACCCCCCCAGCATAGGCCCGGTGGATTTAAATCCACACAACCGACTCTACCCCACAGTAT
>JAHWKJ010000300.1 GCA_019347905.1 Planctomycetota bacterium | reverse complement strand
CCTGCAGCGTCCCGTTGAGCGCGTGCCCCATGTGCAGCGCCCCGGTGACGTTGGGCAGCGGAATCATGATCACGTGCGGCTTCTTTGCCGGATCGGGATCGGCGTCGAAGTACCCGCGGCTCTCCCAGAAGGAAAACCAGCGCTCCTGAGCGGCGGCGGGCTCGTACTGCTTGGGGAGTTCGGGATCGGCCATTTGTGGGTGGAATGAGCCTCCGGTGCCTCAGGGGCCGGCGTCGCCGGGCAGGAGAGCCTTGGTCAGCGCGATCTGAATCGCGCGCGAGCGCCCCTACGGGATGTACAGTCTTCCGGTCCCCCGATAGTTATCGATTTCGAACAGGTACTGAAGAAGCCGGTCGGCCGTGGCTTCGGCGAACGCCTTGTCCGTTAGAACCCGCCGCAGATCGGAAATGGTCAAGACGGGAAGTTAGTCAGGGCCATTCAGGGCGGCGATTGCATTCTCAAGCGAGTGTGACTCGTCCTCCTTGCGATTGCCGGTGATCAGCACAAGGCCTTCGTTTTGGCAGATGTTCCACACATCAACATCGTTGGCAACCGAGTTGAGAGCGACGTCCTTGAAACGCAGGGCTTCGAGATTCATGGAGTCCCAGAAATCCTGGCGATAGCCGCTACGCAGCAGGGCGACCAGATACGAGACCTGACCCTCACAGTTGACGTCCGCCAGGATTCCCCGCATTTGCCGCCTCCGGGTCCAGGCGTCGGCGCTCGGCAAGCCATTGACGCATGCGCTTGCGCGTTTCGGCGAGCTTCGCCTCGATCTCGGGTGGATTGCCCCGGGCGTTACGTTCCTCAATCTTGCGGTGGATTTCCATCACGTACTCGCGATTGGCATCGATATAGTCGAGCGCCACCTGCACCTGCTCTTCAGTCAGCGGCAGGACTCCGAGAATTTCGGCCGGCGTCCAACCCCCCTCCAGATAGTGGAGCACATCCCACACAGTGATCCGCAAGCCGTCGATACGGCCGTTGATGATTCTGGAGTCCATTGGACTTGCTCCGAGGTTGCCCTGAACGTGACCTTCATTGTCCGATGGCCTGCCGGATGAAGCACCGAATTCGTTGGTCCCGCATCGCCGCGATCGGATCATCAATCGTATTGTCCGCCGTCCCGCCATAAACGAGCACCGATCCTTTCCGGTACAACGGAGTCCCGTCGACCTCGGTTTTGCACTCCGCAGGCTCCTGCGTCGGCGGCCGTCTTTCATCTGCGGATCCGATCATCAGGATCACCTTGCAACGGCCTGTCGGGCGCATCAGCCGGAAGGTCGATGACGAGCCGACGATCGGCGCCGATCTCAACAGTGGTTTCAAGAGCGGTCATGTTCGCTCCTCGAGCCCCGCGACCCTTGCAGTGCCATTCTACACTTCCTGCACCGCCGGCGCGAGCGCGAGTGCTTCGCGGCCGTTTCCCACCGTGCCTTCGTCCTTGAACAGCTTGTATTCGACGCTGTCGACCAGCGCCAGCCAGCTCGCTTCGATGATGTTTTCGCTCACGCCCACGGTGCTCCAGACTTCGTCTTCGTCGGCGCTTTCGATCACCACCCGCACGCGGGCCGCGGTGCCTTCCGTCGAGTTGATCACCCGCACCTTGTAGTCCACGAGGTGCATTTCCGCCAGATTGGGATAGGCCGACGCGAGGGCCTTGCGAAGCGCCGTATCGAGCGCATTCACGGGTCCGTCGCCCTCGGCCACCATGTGCTCGATGCGGCCGCCGACCTCCAGCTTGACCGTCGCCTCAGTCACGGGTTCGCGCGACTGGTCGGTCTCAACGTTCACGCGATAGTGAATCCTGCGGAACGCCGAGCGGTACGTACCGGCGACCTTCTTCACCAACAGATCG
Organism: Planctomycetota bacterium; assembly: GCA_019347905.1. GTDB lineage: Bacteria > Planctomycetota > Planctomycetia > Planctomycetales > Planctomycetaceae > JAHWKJ01. The sequence continues at coordinate 6,031 of JAHWKJ010000300.1, read as the reverse complement.
AACGAGGCCTCGGCCGCCTCGAACTGGTAGCCCTCGTTTTCCAGGTCCTGCACGCGCTCCAGGATCCGCCGCATCAGCTCGTCGTCGTGGTCGAGGCGGTAGCGCGTGGTCTTGGCTACGATGTTCGAGCGGCCCGAAAGTTCGCTGACGAGCACGCGCCGGCGGTTGCCGACCGCTTCCGGCTGGATGTGCTCGTAACTCTCCGCAATGCGATTGACGGCGTGCACGTGCATCCCGCCCTTGTGGGCGAAGGCGCTCGTACCCACAAACGGCTGGTTCGAGCGGTAGTTCATGTTGGCCAGTTCGTACACGTAGCGCGACAGTTCCGTGAGGTGCCGCATGCCGTCGGCCGAGAGCACCTCGACTCCTTTCTTCAATGCCAGGTTGGCGCAGACGCTGACGAGATCCGCGTTGCCGCAGCGCTCGCCGAGGCCGTTGATCGTGCCCTGCACCTGCACGGCCCCGCGATCGACCGCCGCCAGCGAATTGGCCACGGCGACGTCGCAGTCGTTGTGGCAGTGGATGCCCACCGGGACCGACAGCTCGCGCCGGGCGGCCTCCACGCCCGCGGCAATCCGCTCGGGCAGGCTGCCGCCGTTCGTGTCGCACAAGACGACAATCTCCGCGCCGGCTTCCGCGGCGGCCTTCAGCGTTTCCAGCGCGTAATCGGGACTGGCGGACCAGCCGTCGAAAAAGTGCTCGGCGTCGTACACGACGCGGCGGCCCTCGGCGACCAGAAACGCGAGGGAATCGCGGATCATCGCCAGGTTCTCGGCCCGATCGACGCGCAGCACTTCCCGCACGTGGAGGTCCCACGTCTTGCCCACCACCGTGCAGACGGGGGCTTTGGAGTCGCGCAGCGCCCGCATGCCGACGTCCTCTTCCGCGGCGACGCCCCGGCGACGGGTCATGCCGAAGGCCGCCACCAGCGCGTGCCGCAGATCGAGGTCCGCGATTCTCTGAAAATATTCTTCGTCTTTGGGGTTCGACAGGGGATACCCGCCCTCGATGAAGTCGACGCCCAGTTCATCGAGCCGCCGCGTGATGAGCAGCTTATCCTGCAGCGAGAAGTGCACGCCTTCACCTTGGCTGCCGTCGCGCAGGGTGGTGTCGTAGATCTGGATGCGGGGCATGGCGGATTGAGGGTTGAGGGTTGAGGGCGAGCCGAACGGCGTAAGCTGTCGGGTCGCGCTGAAAGCTCAAACAAAAAACCCTCAGACCGGCGGTCTGAGGGCTGGAAATCGCTCAATGTTGTAAGCGGTCGAGGGAGCCTCTCAGTGCCGCCGCGCTGCGCGCGGCCCGATAATGCCGATGCTGACGACGGCGGGAAAGGCGAGGCGGACCGGCAGCATGGGAGGGCACTCCAGAACTTTTCCAATCCTACGGCGGGCGGCGAGGGCTGTCAAACGGCCGCGCGCATCGCTGGAAATGCAGCCAAACCATCAACACATGCTGATGTTTCCCTTGACGGCATGGCCGATCGCTCTTAACGTGGGCGTCATGCGGCTGGGGCGCTCCGGCGGCAGCCGCCTGCAACCGCAACATTCCAGACGGAATCACCGCGACGGAGGTTCGCCATGCTCACGCTGAAGGCTCACCGACGGTACCGCGACTGCGACGGCTCGACCCGGCGCGACTTCCTGAAGATCGGCGGACTCGGCCTGGGCGCTCTGGGGCTGCCGGCGCTGCTCAAAGCGCGGGCCCACGCGGCCCAGCAGGGTCTGACTGTGAAGGACACGTCGGTCGTGTGGCTGTGGCTCGGCGGCGGACCCACGCACGTCGAGACGTTCGATCCCAAGATGACCGCACCGGCCGAGTATCGCAGCGTCACCGGCGAGGTGAAGACCGGCATCCCCGGCGTCTCGCTCGGCGGAAACTTCGAGCAGACGGCCAAGGTCGCCGACAAGATGGCCTTCGTGCGGTCCTTCGCCCACACCAACAGCGGCCACGGCGGCGGCACGCACTTCCTGATGACCGGCTACGACAACCGCAACATCGACAACGGCGGCCTGCCCACCCGCCCGTCCATCGGCTCTATCTGCGCCAAGGTCCGCGGCTCGAATCACCCGGTCACCGGCATGCCCACTTACGTGCGGCTGAGCGGGATCGGGGCCGACGGGCCGGCGTTTCTGGGCACCGCCTACGCGCCCTTCGGCACGAACCGCGAGGCAAAGGTGAACATGGAGCTGCGCACGCCCGTGGAGCGGGTTTCCGACCGCCGCAGCCTGCTGGAGGGCTTCGACCGCCTCCGCCGCGAGTCGGACCAGACGGGCCTGATGGACGGCCTCGACGCCTTCGAATCGCAGGCCTTCAACCTCGTGCTGGGCAATGCGCCGGCAGCATTTGACCTCAAGAAGGAAGACCCTCGCTGTGTCGCCCGCTACGGCAAGGACCTGGGCGAGCAGATGCTCGTCGCCCGCAGGTTGTGCGAGTCGGGCTGCGGCTTTGTCACCGTCAGCTACGGCGGTTGGGACATGCACGGCAACATCCTGCGGAGCATGAACGCCCGGGGTCCGGTGGTCGACCGCGCCGTCTCTGCCTTCGTGGAAGACGTCGCCCAGCGGGGCCTCTCGGACAAGATCCTGCTGGTGGTGACGGGCGAATTCGGCCGCACGCCCAAGATCAACCGCAATGCAGGCCGCGACCACTGGGCGCCCCTCAGCACGCTGGCGCTGGCGGGCGGCGGACTGCGGATGGGACAGACGGTCGGCGAAAGCGACGCCAAGCTCTATCGCCCCGCCTCGCGGCCCATCGGCCCGCAGGATCTGATGGCCACGGTGTTCCAAGTGCTGGGCTTCGACCCGAAGCTGCAGTTCGTCAACCAGGGCGGACGGCCGGTGTACATGATCGAGGAAGGCGAGCCGATCCCCGAACTCGTATAAGCGCGTCAGCCCGCGCCACCGTATAACATGACCCCATCCGGTGGACTTCCGCCGGATGGGGTTCTTTTGTAGTTCGGCCCTGCAGGGCCGACCCCGAACGTCCATCTTCCGCAAGAGCTTCCCAATCACCGATGAAGAGCCGGCGCCGCTTCACCGTCTGTCCCATGCTCGTCGCGATCTTCGGCGGGAGCGCGATGTGCCTCGCGGAGGACGAGCCGACATTTCTTTCCGTTCCGCCCGGCGGCACCATTCAATTCACAGCGGCCAGTGCAGAACACGACGTTCCGCAGCGATTCCGCCTCAAGCCGCACAGCTTCGACTTCACCGCGACCTTCAGGCGCACGAGCGGCCCGGTGCGAATCTACGACGTGCGGTTTCCGTCACCCGTCGAGACGGCGATTCCGCAGAACAACACGGTCCACGCCCAGTATTTCCAGCCGGCCGGTAACGGGCCGTTTCCCGGTGTCGTGGTGCTGCACATCCTCGGCGGCGAGTTCCCGCTGTCCCAGGCCATTGCCAATGCACTGGCTCGCCGCGGAGTCGCCGCGCTGTTCGTGAAGATGCCTTACTACGGTGAACGGCGCAGCGCGCAGTCGCCGCGGCGGATGATCTCCCGCGACCCCGACGAGACGCTCGAAGGCATGACGCAGGCCGTGCTCGACGTCCGCCGCGCCGCCGCCTGGCTGGCGGACCGACCGGAGGTCGACGCAGAAAGACTCGGCGTTACCGGCATCAGCCTGGGCGGCATCATGTCGGCCCTATCCGCGGCGGGCGAGCCGCGATTCCGCAAAGTGGCGATCTATCTCGGCGGCGGCCGATTGCCCGAAGCGTTATGGAACATGGAGCGGCCCGAGGTCGCCGACTTTCGCACCGGCTGGCTGGCGACCGGAGGCACGAAGGAGTCGTTCCTCGAAAAGCTGCGGCCCATCGACCCGGTGACCTATGCCCGGCTGCTGCGGGGCCGCGACGTGCTGATGGTCGCGGCGCGGCACGACGAGATCATCCCGCCCGAATGCACGCTGGCCCTGTGGGAAGCGCTGGACCGCCGTCCCGAACTCGTGTGGCTCGACTGCGGGCACATCTCCGCCGCGCTGTACATCATCGGCGAGACGGATCGCCTGTGCCGGTTCTTCAGCGGGGGCTGGCCGGACTGACGACGCTGGCGGACCGCAGTTGACGCGGGTGGCCGCGGTCGCACAATCGACAGTGTGACTGAAACTTCATCGATCCCGCGCGCGCGTTATGGCTGGCTGGGGCCGGTTGCCGTCGCGCTGGCGGCGTGGCTGGCCGTGCTCGCCGGTCTGGACCCCGCGGGCAGCTATCCCGACTGGCCGCAGGGGCCAGGGCTGACGGTCGACGAGCGGTTCAACGTGCAGGAGGGCGTGCGGCTGACGGCGGGCACGCTCGACTGGTTCGGCGGCTCGGTCTCGCTGACGGAGTTGTACAACGACGACAATCCCCCGCACGTCCGCGAGAACATCGGGCAGCACAATCCCGATCATCCGCCGCTGGGCCGGCTGGGGATCGGGATCTTTCACGAAGCCGCCGTGCGGATCGCGCCGCCGGCCGATCGCGAGCAGCGGCTGGCCGTCGCCGCGGCCCGTACGGCACCTGCCACGGCTTTTGCGCTGACGGTGCTGCTCGTGGGGCTGGTGGGCTGGCGCTGGTACGGCACCACGGCGGGCGTCGCGGCCGCCGCGTCGCTGGTGTTGATGCCGCGCGTCTTCGGCCATGCGCACCTGGCGTCGCTGGAGTCGTTCATCGGATTGTCCTACGCGGCGGCGGTGCTGTCGCTGGCGTCGCGATGGAGCGGCGAGCGGCCGCCGCGGGCGCGCGATGCGCTGTGGCCGGGCGTGGTGTTTGGCTTGGCACTGGCCACGAAGATTCAGGCCGTGCTGCTGCCGGTGCCGATTGGCCTGTGGGCCTTGTGGCGCTGGCGGCTGCGGGCGGTCGTCCCGCTGGTTGTCTGGGGCGGCGTCGGGATGGCGGTGCTGCTGGTGTGCTGGCCGTGGCTGTGGCTCGATCCGCTCGATCATTTGCGCGAGTATCTGGGACGCACGACGGAGCGGACGGCACTGCCGGTGTGGTACTTCGGCCGCGCGTATGCCGACGTGGACGTTCCCTGGCATTACCCGCTGGTGCTGTTCGTGGCGACGATCCCTCTGGGAATTCACGCGCTCGCCGCGGCGGGGCTGGGGGCGCGGCATCGCGGAAGGACAGCGTGGCGCGAACCTGCGAGTGTGCTCGTGCTCTCAGCCGCAGCCTTCCCGCTGGCCGTGTTCGCCGTGCCGGGCGTTGCAGTCTACGACGGCGGCCGTTTGTTTCTGGTCTCCTATCCGCTGTGGGCGCTACTGGCTGGCCGCGGGGCCACGGTTGTGTTTCGGCGCATCGAGACTACTGCTCGCGCGGGGCTGCGTCGGGCTGCAACCGCTGGCGTGGTCGCGCTGTTCGCCGCTCAGGCATTGTGGCTCGTCTCGCTCGCGCCCTGCTGGCTGAGTTACTACAACGCGCTCATGGGCGGATTGAGCGGTGCGGCGGCAATCGGGCTGGAGCCGACGTACTGGGGCGACTGCGTCACACCCAGACTCTTGCGGGAAACGGCCAGACGCGTTCCGGTCGGCGCGACCATCGATTTCACACCCGTCCTGGAGCCGGGTCAGCTCGCATTTCTGGAGAGCCAGTCGCCGCTGCTGCGCCGCCAGGGCATCCGGCTACGACCGTTTGAAGACCGGCTGCTGGAAACAGGCGAGGTGCGGTATCTGCTGATGTACCGCCGCAAGTCGTCGATCTCGCCGCTGTTCCGCGACGGTCCGCCGCCCGACAGCCGTCTGCTCGCCGAGGTGCGCCGCCAGGGCGTGCAACTGGCGGCGTTGTACGCAATCGAGCGGTGACTTGTCCTGAATGCAGCGTGCGTCGGCGACGAGGGGCCTGCGATAGGTGCCGGTGGTGGCGGCGTCGCCGATATGGCTGTGGTTATTTCCGGGAGCCGCAAGTAAAGTCAACTTACCCAGACCTTCACGTTGGTCAAGAACGATTGACTGAGTCGTGACAAGGGTCTACCGCTCCGACGCAGTCGCCAGGATCAAGCCGATGCGGCAGGCGTCGAGGAAGCTGGGGATGTGCAGGGCTTCGTCCACCGTGTGCGGATC
>JAHWKJ010000299.1 GCA_019347905.1 Planctomycetota bacterium | reverse complement strand
TACGGCCCGTTGGCGGCCCCCCGAATCTCCACCGCCTGGTCGAGATAGTTCTCTTTGGCCCGCCGCAGTTCGGCTTCCAGCTCGCCCGCCGTCACGCTTTCGCCGCGGACGACGATCGCCCCATCGCTGCGCACGTTGACCACGATCGGATCGGGCTGGCTGGTGAGCGGCTCGACGTCGCTGACGGTCGGCAGCGTGATGTTCATATCGCGTTCCTGCTCGGTGAACTGCGCCCCGACCATGAAGAAGATGATGAGCAGGAACACGATGTCGATCATCGGCGTGAGGTTCAGGTTCGGCTCTTCGACCGTATCGGTTTTGAGCGGCATGTGAACTCTCCCGACCGACAATTACTGCGCGCGCTAACTCGCCCCCTGAAGCCCACGGGTTGCAACCCGTGGGCTTGGCCCCCTTCCCTTCATTTATCGGCGATCGACCTCATTTTGGAAAGGGGCGAGGCCATTCGTCCGCAAGTCCGCACGTCTCTCAAGTCTCGACTCCCCGCGCCCAAATGGTTCTAATGTCGGGGCAGAACGAGCCGAGGTCGATTTTCATGCCGGATCCCATGCCGCCGCAATCGTTGTCATCCCCAATCCCGCGGCTTAGAATACTCCACCGACCCAACCCATTGATCCGCCTGTTTTTGGGGCCGGTTGTCGTCTCGACTTCCGGCCCAACACGTTCTCCGTATGTTTGAAGGCATTTCACAAGGCATCCGCGGGGCGCTGTCGTTCATCGACCGCGGCCGGCTGACGGAAGGCAATATCCGCGAAGGCCTGCGGCAGGTCCGCCAGGCTCTGCTCGAGGCCGACGTCCATTACGACGTCGCCACCGCCTTCATCACCCGCGTTACCGAGCAGGCCGTCGGCGACCGCGTGCTCAAGTCGCTGCGGCCCAGCGAGCACATCATCGGCATCGTCTACCAGGAGCTGGCCCTCCTGATGGGCGGACCGGCCAACGACAGCTCGCTGCACCTCAAACGCGACGGCGTCACCGTCGTCATGATGTGCGGCCTGCAAGGGTCCGGCAAAACGACCACCTGCGGCAAGCTGGCCCACATGCTCCGCTCGCGCGGCGTAGCGCCCATGCTCGTCGCCGCCGACCTGCAGCGTCCCGCGGCCATCGAGCAGCTCAAGATCCTGGGGCAGCAGATCGGCGTGCCCGTCTACAGCGAAGACCCCGCCCAAAGCTCGCCCGTGCGCGTCTGCCGCAATGCGCTCAAGGAAGCGAAGAAGGCCGGCGACATCCGCGTGCTGATCCTCGATACGGCCGGCCGCCTGCACGTCGACGACGCGCTGATGCGCGAGCTGATCGAGATCGACAACCGCTGCCAGCCCGATCAGGCGCTGCTCGTGTGCGACGCCATGACCGGCCAGGACGCCGTCAACAGCGCCCGCGCCTTCAACGAGGCGCTGGAACTCGACGGCGTGATCCTCACCAAGCTCGACGGCGACACCCGCGGCGGGGCGGCCCTCTCGGTGAAGGCCGTCACGGGCGTGCCCATCAAGTTCGTCGGCGTGGGCGAGCAGATCGACAAGCTGCAGGAGTTCCACCCCGAGCGGATGGCCGACCGCATCCTGGGCATGGGCGACATCCGCACGCTCGTCGAAGACGCCCAGCGCAAGTTCGACGAAGACGAAATGCGCCGCGCGCAGGAACAGCTCGAAAAGGGCGAGTTCACGCTCGACGATTTCCAGAAGCAGATGCGGCAGATCAAGAAGCTCGGCTCGATGGGCGAGATCATGAAGATGATCCCGGGCCTCGGAGCCGTTGCCGAGAAGATGGCCGACATGAACCCCGACCAGGACCTCAGGCAGATCGACGGCATGATCGGCTCGATGACCGCCGAAGAACGCCGCAACCCAAGGATCATCGACCGCAGCCGCCGCAACCGCATCGCCCAGGGCAGCGGGACCGATCCGGCCGACGTCCACAAGCTGCTCAAAGACTTCGACGCCATGTCCGGCATGATGCAGAAGATGGCCGGCATGAACATGAGGCAGCGGATGCAGGCGGTGAAAGGCATGGCCGAAGGCGGCATGCTCGACCCCGGCGCCCAGCTCCGCAAAGAAAAGCAGCGCAGCAAGCGCGGCCCGATGGACGTCGTCAAGGTCCGCGAGGACCGCAAGAAGAAACGCAAGGAGGCGAAGAAGCAGCGGAAGAAAAATCGGCGTTGAAAATGACCAATGACTAATGACCAATGACCAATGCTCGGATGGAGCGACGAAGCGTCAGGGAGAGGATTCTGAGCGGTCGCGAGGCGGGAGGTCGCCGTCTCAGTTCGATCTTGCTGAGCGGACGGCGAAGCTGGCGGAGGATGTGATACGCTTCGTCCGTAAGGTGCCGATTGATGCCGTGACAGCGCCACTCGTCACACAGTTGGTCAAGGCGGGAACGAGCATCGGTGCGAATTACTGCGAGGCGGATGAGGCCGGCTCCAGGAAAGAGTTCCGATATCGCATCAGCGTTTGCGGTCGCGAATCGCGGGAGAGCAAGTACTGGCTGCGGATGATTGCCGTCGCCGTAGAAACCTTGCCGGGGAAACATGAGCCACTTATTGACGAAGCCCGCCGCTTGTGGCGAGAGTCACACGAGTTGAACCGCATTTTCGCCTCCATTCACCGCAACAGCAGACCGGGACCGCCTCCGTGGTCATGAAATTCTCAGCCGTCCAATTCATCAGTAACCAACCGAACCAGTCATTGGTCATTGGTCATTGGTCATTGGTCATTGGTCATTCGATAGGTCGTCGAGCTCCCGACTTTCACCAGTACACAACAAAGGATCCCCTCGTGGCAGTTCGCATCCGCATGAAAAGGCTCGGCCGGAAGCATAGGCCGTTTTACCGCATCTGTGTCATGGACCAGCGCGCGCCGCGCGACGGGCGGGCGATCGAGGAACTGGGGCATTACGACCCCATGGTCCGCGACAAGGCGCAGCGGGTGAAGCTGAACCTGGAGCGGGTCGACTACTGGGTCTCCGTCGGCGCGCAGCCCAGCGAGAAGGTCGCCGCCCTGATCAAGAAGGTGAAGACGAACCGCTTCGGCACCGCCGCCGCGCCGCCGCCGCTCACGCCGCCCAAAGCCCCGCCCGCTCCCGAAGCCGAAGCCGCGGCCGAAGGCGAAGCCGCGGCACCCGAACCGGCCGAAACGCCGGCGGAATGACTGGCGGAGAATGACGAATGACGAAAAGGGGGTCGAGGGCTGAGAGTCAAGCGTCGAGAGCCAGAAGACTTCCAATCATCTGCTTTCGTCTGGCTCTCGACCCTCGACCCTTGACCCTCGACTCATCCGTCATTCGGGCTTTCCGCACAAATGCGCTTCGACATTCTGACGCTCTTCCCCCAGATCTTCGACGGCTATCTTCAGCAGAGCCTGCTGAACAAGGCCATCGAGAGCGGGCTGGTCGAGGTGCAGCGCTGGGACTTCCGCGACTGGACGACGGACCGCCGCCGCTCCGTGGACGACAAGCCCTTCGGCGGCGGGCCGGGCATGCTCATCATGTGCCCGCCCGTCTTCGAGTGCTACGAGCACGTCGTCCGCCAGGCGGCCGAGCCAGGCCGGCTGATTATGCTCTCGCCGCAGGGCCGCCGGCTCGATCACGAACTCGTGCGCGAACTGGCGGGCGAGCGGCGGCTGATCCTGCTGTGCGGCCGCTACGAAGGCTTCGACGAGCGCATCCGCGAGGGCCTCGCGCCGCTGGAAGTCTCCGTCGGCGACTTCATCACCAACGGCGGCGAAGTGCCCGCCATGCTGCTGATCGACGCGGTCATCCGCCATGTGCCCGGCGTGCTGGGCGACGAGACCAGCAGCCGCTACGAATCATTCGCCGAGGCCGGCCTGCTGGAGTATCCGCAGTACACCCGCCCCCGCGAGTACCGCGGCATGAAGGTCCCCGACGTGCTGCTGGAAGGCAACCACCAGGAGATCGCCCGCTGGCGCCGTGAGCAGAGCCTCGCCCGCACGCGACAGAAACGGCCGGATCTTCTCGCCGATTCCCTCGACGAGTGACGCCGAACCCGCTATCTTTCACTCTTTGCCATCCCAAGCCCACGGGCCAGAACCCGTGGGCTTCGCGCTAATCTTTTCCACCAGCCCGACGCTCAGCGGCCACTGCCATGCATGCACTGCTCAAGAAAGTCGAAGAGTCGAGTTACCGCGCAGAGCCGCTCGAGTTCGAGATCGGCGACGAGGTCGACGTCCACACCCGCATCCTCGAAGGCAACAAGGAGCGGATTCAGATCTTCAACGGCGTGGTGATCGCCCGCAGCGGCAGCGGCACCCGCGAGATGTTCACCGTCCGCCGCATCGTGGGCGGCGAGGGCGTCGAGCGGATGTTTCCGGTGCATTCGCCCAAGGTGGCGAAGCTGGAGGTCAAGCGTCACGGCCGCGTCCGCCGGGCAAAACTGTTCTACCTCCGCGGCCGCAAAGGCAAAGCCACCCGCCTGCGCGAACGACGGCCGAAGGCCCGCTCGTAGTTCGAGCGTTGGGTGGCACTGGCGGCTCGTCCGCCAGTGGGAACGTGTCGAGCCATTCAAGCACGGGTGGACAAGCCACCCGTGCCACCCGACCGCTAGAAAGAGTCCATGAAGCCCACGGGTTCGGGCCCGTGGGCTTGCAGGAGCCTGTCATGCGCGGCTGGCTCAAGAAGCTCCTCGGCGACCGGGGAGAGCGGGCCGCCGCCAGGTTCCTCAGGCGGCAGGGCCTGAAGATCCTCGCCCGCCAGTGCTCCAGCCGCCTCGGCGAGATCGACGTCATCGCCCGCGACGGCGATTGCGTCGTCTTCGTCGAAGTGAAAACCCGCCGCTCGTCCGCCGCCGGCGATCCCGTCGAGGCCGTGACGTTCGGCAAGCAGAAACAGCTCACGCGCGTGGCGCTCTCGTGGCTGAAGTCGCGCGGCCTGCTCGAGCACCGCGCCCGCTTCGACATCGTCGCGGTACTGTGGCCGGAAGGCGCGCGGAAGCCCGAGATTCGCCACTACCGTAACGCTTTCGAGCCCATCGGCGTCGAAGGCATGTTCTCGTAGAGCAAGCGTCCCGCTTGCTCGTGGTGGTACCTGGTACCCCGTGTACCTGGTACCTGGTACTCGGTCCTTGGTACCTGGCAGCCGGTATCGAGTACGCAGGCCGTGCTTGGTCCCGCTCAACCGCACAAGCGGGACGCTTGTGCTACGGCCACTCGCCGCTAAACACCTCCACGGCCGGGCCGCTCAGGTAGACGTCGCCGTCTTCCGGCCATTCGACTTCGAGTTCCCCGCCCGGCAGACGGCAGGTCACGCGGCGGCCGGTGCGGCCGGTGAGGGCGGCGGCAACGATCGCCGCGCAGGCGCCGGTGCCGCAGGCGAGCGTTTCGCCGGTGCCGCGCTCCCAGACGCGCAGTGCGATGCGGTCCGGTGCGTGCACTTCGACGAACTCGACGTTCGTCCGCTGCGGGAAAGCTTTGTGCCGCTCGACGAGCGGCCCGACGCCGCGGACCAGTTCGTCGTTCGCCTGATCGACGAACGCCACAGCGTGCGGGTTGCCCATCGAGACGCAGCACACGTGCAGCGTGCGGCGCATTGGTGTTTCCAGCGTCAATGGCACGTCGAGCGGCGGCTCGCCGGGCAGGGTCGTGGGTATCTTCGCCGCAGCAAGCACAGGCCGGCCCATGTTGACCCGCGCACGCTCGACGCAGCCGTCGATGACGTGGAGTTCCACCGTCAGCACACCGGCATCTGTCTCAATCACGAGCGCCTGGGAATAAAGAGCTGCGTCCCCTTTGTCGATCACTGCGTCCCCTTTTTCGAGCAGGCCGTAGTCGTGCAGGTATTTCGCGACGCAGCGGATGCCATTGCCGCACATCTGGGCGCGGCTGCCGTCCGCGTTATACATCCGCATGCGGGCGTCGGCGCGTTCTGACGGCTCGATGAGGATCAGCCCGTCGGCCCCCACGCCGAAGTGCCGGTCGCTCATCCGCCGCGCGAGGTCCGCCGGGTCCGCAGGCGTCGGCTGCGAGAAACAGTCGACGTAAATGTAGTCGTTCCCGGCGCCGTGCATCTTGACGAACCGCATCGCCGCGTCTCCGGACTTCACTCCATTTATCAGCCGGAGGCGGTCAACGAAACCGCCAGCCGTTATCCGTCGGCGGTTCGAGCTGTGGCGGCGGCGGTTCGTGTTCGCGGTCCAGGCTGGTAAGCTTCAATGGACGGTCTCCCGAGGCTAAACCTTACGTGAGATCCGCAGACCGTAGCGCTCCTGAAGTTCCAGGAGCGCCTCCGCGTTGCCGCGGGCGTCGTCCACCGGGTGGTGGGTGTGCTTCGTCTTGCGGAGGTGCTTGAAGCTGGCAGACATGTTCTTCACCAGCCCCTTGTACAGCGATCCCAGGTTCTGCGAACTGTAACCGAAAGGGTTCCGCCCGCAGAAATGGTGGAAGTACCAGTTGATGAACTGCAAGTCGAAACCATTGTTGTCTGAGATGAACACCGGCTGACCGCTCGTGTTTGACTTGATCCATTCGGCAAAGCGGTTCATGACCTCCGGCGGATCGTCGAACTGGAACGTTTCCTCGCGTGAGAACCCGCTGACGGAGAGCGCCTCGGGAAGCCAGCGCTTCGAGATCGGCCTGAGCCGGCCGTAGAACGTGCAATCGAGCGCCGGCTCGACGGCGATCGCCCCAACGGAAACCATGGAGTAATCGCCGGGAATCGGCCCGTCGGCTTCCACGTCGACCATGAAGTAAGTCACGTCACGCTCCACATGCCATTGCCTTAAGGGGAGCAAGTAGTGGCGGCGCCACAGATTGTCCAGTGCCGGTCGCTGGTGCGAGCGACCCACTCCGACGGGCGGCCGAGGTCGGTGAGGAGCGTGCGAATTTCGTTCAGCGTCAGTGCGGCGTGCAGCGAGGCGCGGAACATGGAGCGGGCGCGCTCGTTCTCGTGCCCGGCGTAGGTCGTGACGAGCCGGTTCAAAGTGTCGAGGTCGGGCGGCCGCTCCAGGTCGCGGACAAATACGAGGCCGCCGGGGCGCACGACGCGGAATATCTCCGCCAGCACGCCACGCGGCTCGGGGATGTGGTGCACGATGCTGTTCGACATCACCACGTCGAAGCTGCCGTCGGCCAGCGGCAGGCGCTTCGCGTCGATGTGCTGGAGCGAAATCCTCTCGTCCAGACCCGCCGCACGAATGTTCGCGGCGGCGAGCTTCAGCATTTCGGCCGCGAGGTCAATGGCGACGACGCGGCCGGTGAATTCGCGACGGCGGCAGAGTTCGATCGGGATCTGCGCGGTGCCGGTGCCGACGTCGAGCACTGCCGCGACTGCAGGAAGCTCGGCGGCAGCCCGCAGCAGGTCGTCGACAAAGATGCGATTGACCTCGCCGTGGTCCATCGCATCGTAGTCGCGGGCCTCGGCCGGCGTGTCCATCACCTCGGGTTCGAGCGTGCGGGGCAGCATCGGCTAAGATTCCTGCACCGTCTTGATGATCTCCAGCACCGCGTCGCGGCCGTCGCCGTAGAACATGAGCGCGTTGGGTGCCGCGAACAGCGGGTTGGGGATGCCCGCGAAGCCCGGGCTGAGGCTGCGCTTGATGATCACCACCGTGCGGGCCTTGTCGGCGTCGATGATGGGCATGCCGGCGATGGGACTGTGCGGGTCGGTGCGGGCCACGGGATTCACCACGTCGTTGGCCCCCAGCACGATGCACACGTCGACCTGGTCCATCGTGGGGTTGATCTCGTCCATCTCCTTCAGCCGCTCGTAATCGATGTCGGCCTCCGCCAGCAGCACATTCATATGCCCCGGCATGCGTCCCGCGACGGGGTGGATGGCGAACTCGACCTGAATGCCCTTCGGCGTCAGCAGGTTGACCAGGTCGCGCACGGCGTGCTGGGCCTGCGCGACGGCCATGCCATAGCCCGGCACGATG
>JAHWKJ010000298.1 GCA_019347905.1 Planctomycetota bacterium | reverse complement strand
CAGGTGAACATTGAAATCACCGATCTCGACCGCGACCTTACAGACGCCGCAGAAACCCTCCAGGCCCTCGTGGAAGTGTGGCGGCCGAAGACCGACGAAGAGCTGGAGGCCGACGCCGCGAAGCTGGTCACTGAAGGCAAGGCCGTCGATTCGGCCGCAGCCCTCGAAGGCGACGGCGAGGGATTGAAGATCGAGCGCTTCAAGAAGATCGACAGCGTCACCGTCACGCTCACCGAGGCGAAGCTCGAGACGCCAGTGCCCGATTTTGGAAGTGATCCCGCCGGCGAGCGGGGGGCGTCAGCCCCCCGATCCGACCAGAGCGCCAAGGCCCCGTCCCCACCCGCTCCCGAAACGACCCCGGCCGAAGAAAGCGCCGCGGCCGCACTGGCAAAAGCGACCGGCGCCATCGCCAACGAGCCAGCGGCCCCGCCGGCGACAGCGGACGCAACCGCACAGCCGTCGCCGATCCAGCCGGCCGACGACGGTTCGATCCACAGCGGCGTCTTCCGTGCGGTCGTGCCGCTGGCCAATATCGAGACCGCAGACCCGAACGACCAGGTGCTCCAGGCTCTCGCGGGCGACGAAGTCCGCGTCACGTATCTCGACGAGCGGAACTCGTCCGACGGCGCGAACACCATCGTCGCCAAGGCCCGGGCCGTCGACGGCAACCTCGGCGGCGTCCGCGTCACGCGGGCGGTCATCAGCGACCAGGAACTGCGGATCCGCACGCAGCTCAAGACGGCCGCGGCCCTCACGGCCATCGGCAACCGCTACAAGGAGTTCGGCCTGAAGCGTAACGCCGACGCCAAGTACCAGCAGGCGCTCGAAGTCTGTGAAGGCATCATGGACGACGCCCGCCGCCTGGGCGGGCGGCTGCTCGAAGAGACCTACGTGCAGCTCTGGCAGGTGTACTTCGAGATGGACCGGCTTTCTCTCGCCGCCGCCATGGCCGAACGCCTGCAGCGCGAGTTCCCCAACAGCGGCTTCGTGGACGATGCGCTGTTGCAGCTTGCCGACGTGGCCCGCAAGGCGGGCGATTTGCAGCGGGCGATCGGCATCTACAACCGTTTGGTAGGCATGCAGACCAGCCAGCTTCGCGGCGAGGCCCAGTTCGGCATCGCCGCGTGCTACGAGCAGATGGCCGACGACAACCCCGGCCCGCAGGCCCCCCAGCTCCGCGACCGGGCCTTCCAGGAATATAAGAAGGTCTTCGACAACTTCCCCGACAGCGGCCGC
Organism: Planctomycetota bacterium; assembly: GCA_019347905.1. Lineage (GTDB taxonomy): Bacteria > Planctomycetota > Planctomycetia > Planctomycetales > Planctomycetaceae > JAHWKJ01. The sequence goes on along the minus strand of JAHWKJ010000298.1, from coordinate 6,681 downwards.
GTGGGCGAAGCGGTGGCCAAGATGGCCGACTACTACTACCAGCAGAAGGACTACGCCCGCGCCGTCGACACGTTCGAGACGGTGCTGTCCGACTACCCGGATGCGAAGTTCCTGGACGTAATCCTGTTCAACTACGGCCGCTGCCTGTACCGCATGGAGCGCCGAGGCGAAGCCCGCTCGCGCTTCGACCAGCTCATCGGCGAATTCCCCGAAAGCCCGCTGGCGGCGGATGCCAAGAAGATCTCCGACGCATTGGCCAAGGCCGGCTTCTGAGAGCCACTACCACGAAAGACACGAAACTAGATTGACTGACAACGCAATGAAGTCGTCACCGTTCGACTATCGAAAGCTGTCCGTCGACGAGCGAATCCAGCTCGTTTTTGACATCTGGGACAGCATTGCGGAAGACGCGGGCAGTCTTGCGCCTACAGACTCGCAGTGGCGTGAAATCGAACGTCGCCTCGCCGCTCATCGAACCAATCCGGATGCGGCGATTCCCTGGGAAGTCGTGGAACGCCAACTCGATGCCGACGAAGCGGAATCCGTGCCTGTTCCCGATTGTCATAAGCAGGAACTTGACCGTCGCATCGATGAGCACCAGCGGAATCCAGATGACGTTCTTCCATGGGAAGACGTGCGGGCAACGCTCCGTAAATCGTCGCTCGAATAGCAATCATGACTTGCAATGTCACTCACCAAGTTTGGACCTATGCGGAGCGTTGGATCGTCGAGGCTGCGGTTCGGTGGAGAGTTTGCATCTTCACTCTTGGCTTTCCCGAGGACGCGATTGTCGAGCAGTCAACTGTCGCGGACATGGCCTGAGTCGCCGTGAACTGGTTTATGTGCTGGAAAACATGTTCGCGTTCGGCGATATCGTGGCGTTTGCCAACGGATCCCCGTTTGTTCCTAATCGGCCCGCGCTTGTCTCAGCCCTTAGGCAACGGTGGACAACGCCAGAGGATGAGTTGATCTGTTATGGCCTCACGCCACAAGGAGGACATCGTTGGGAGCAAGATGCCACGCCAGACTGGGACAGGTTTTACGACTACACGGCGTTTGATGAGGAAACCGAAATCGTTGCGGGTTCGGCGGAGCGGCTGCGGGAGCTGCTTGATCACGCATCTATTCTGTTCCATGTGGAAATCCTGCGACGAACGGTAGCGGAAGATGTCATTGATAACTGGGAAGCGACGCCGTGGAAGGTTCTGTCGAAAGGCTATCGAGCCCGTTTCCAGTCAACCCCGTCCACAGATGGCTATTGGTATTCGGACGCTGCGAGAGGGAAGAGAAGCGTACTCGACCACTGGGCGAACAGCCTTTCTGGGCGAGCGCATCTCTGATCGTCAAAGTCGTTCACGCCTTCAATTGGCAGTTCAGCCAGAAGAGCTCAAAGTCGTTCACGCCTTCAATTGGCAGTTCAGCCAGAAGAGCCTTAGGAACAACCTATGAGGCATGCAATTATCGCGGTCGGTGTCGTCGGTGCCTTCACCGTCGCCCAACTTCCAGCCCAGCAACCGCCCGCGGAACAGCCGGCTCCCGCGGAGCAGGCGGTCGATCCTGTCAGCCGGCAGGCGACGGAGATGGAGGGGCAACTCGGCAAGTATGCCGATAGTGCGCCCGAGGCGGCCGAGATCATGGTCAAGCTGGCTGAGCTGTACCATCAGCACGGTCGCGTGTTCGGGCTGGTCCGCGCCGCGCAGCGGTTCGTTGCGGCTCACCCCACCGATCCGCGGCACAAGGACATGATGCTGCGGCTGATCGACGGCCTCGAAGCCGCCAGCCGCAATAAGGATCTCGCCGTCGCCTGCCGGCAGTTCCTCGCGAGGTACCCGCAGGCGGGCGAGTGCGCGGCGGTCGAAGTGCGTCTGGCCGCGACCGAAGATCAGCTCGAAGACCCCATCCGCGCCGCCGAGGCGTACCGGCTCGTCTGGCAGCGGCAGCCGAACGCCAACGGCCGCGTCGCCGGGGTGAATGCGGCGGCGAAGTTCGCCACCTCGGGCAATCACGAGATCATCGCCAAGGGGGCCGCTCTCTCCGAAGAAATGCTCGACAAGCTGCCCAATGGCAGCTTCGCCGAGGAGTGCGGCTGGCGGGCCTTCTGGGAGTGGCGGCGGATCGCGCGCTGGGCCGAATCGAACGCCGTCGGCCTTAAGTTGCTCGGCCGCGGCCTGCCGGCCGACCGCGAACGGCAGTGGAGCATCCACCGCTACATGGCGGAGAACTACTGGAACCAGTCGCAGCATGCCAACGCCGCCGACAGCCTCGCCAAAGCGCGGGCCATCCGCGACGACCAGTACGCCCACTACCAGCAGATCCAGCAGGCCTACAGCGCCGGCGTCAAAGGGCCGCAGCTCGAACCGCTGGTCAATGAGTACGTGCAGAAGTACCCGCAGCGGCCGGACCGCTTCGAGCGGCAGGCCCTGCTGGGCCACGCCTTCTTGCGCGACGGCGACAAGCCGCGGGCCTTGCAGATCTTCGCGTCGCTGTTACCGCACGAGGCCGTTGGCCATTCACTGGCCTCGGTGTACGTGCAGAATAACGGCAACGAGCCGCCGCAGGTCGCGCAGAGCGAGCAGGCCCTCGTGGCCGCCATCGCGCAGAACCCGAAGCAGGCCTACTATCTGCGGCACGTGCTGGCCTTCGAGATCTACCGCGACCGCGTGAAGGACAACGCAAAGGCCAAGCAGGTGCTGCGCGAGATGCTCTCCAGCTCGCCCAGCGACGACGGCCACAGTTGGAACGCCATCAGTTGGTTGTTGTCGGTGGACGAGGACGAGAACGAGTTCCGGCAGGACGTGGCCCGCATCATCGCCGCCCGCCGACAGCACCTGCACTGGACGAACTTCCGCAGCTATCTGGCGAACTGGCAGCAGCAGGCGAAGCGCAATAAGGATCTGCAGGCGCGGGCGGAGTTCGTCGCGCAGGAACTGGCCAAGGCCGACGCCGATCCCGTGACGGCCGCTTTCCTGCAGGTCACGCATCCCTACCAGAAGGAATCGGTCGACGCCCGCGAGAAGCTGCTCGAACCGGCGCTCTTCGCTCAGCTCAATGACGAGCTGGCGCGCCACGTGCTCTACGGCCAGGCGTATTACTACCGGCACTATTCACCGGGCGAGCAGCGGGTGAAGTCGGCGGAGTTGTTCGGGCAACTGGCGAAGAAGTTCCCGCAGGAATACGACGCGGCCGTCTGGTACCTGCAATCCGCCACCGACTACAGCCCGCCGGAAGTTCAGAAGGAAGCGGCGGCCAACATGCTCCGCTTCGAGCCGCAGTCGCAGGACAGCGATCTGTGGCGGCGGCTGATGCTCGCCGCCGACCGCAACGCCGACGCCGCCCTCGCCCAGCAGAGCCTGGCGTGGATCTTGAAGTGCCAGCAGCAGCACGGCCGGCACCCCAATTACGCATCGTACATCGGCGACGTGCTCGTGAAACTCAAGCTGGAGAACGAAGCCGTTCAGTACTGGACGACCTACGTCGCCCACGACCGCAATTCGCACGAGTCACGCGAGTGCGCCTCCCGCCTCATCGCCCGCATCCCGCCGGAGCAGGAGGCCCAGAGCCTCGCCTACGCGCAGGAACTGTTCCAGCACGACACCGACTTCCACGGCCGCTACGCGCAATGGATCGCCGCGATCCACCTCAAGAACAACCGGCTCGACCAGTTCGAGCAGGTGCTCCGCGAGAGCAAAAGACGGCAGAACGAGCGGCCATTCCGCGGTTGGGACATCGACCCCTGGACCGCCCAGGCCTGGGTCGATACCGCCCGCGCCAATCAGGAACAGCCGGTTGCCGACAAGCAGCGGATCTACACGGCTGTCCGCGATCTCGACATCGGCTTCCCGTCCGGCGCCGCGGCGCTGGCCCTGTTGGAGCTGGAACCGCCCGAAGCCAAAAAGCCGATCGAGCGGCTGCTCGCCTACCAGCACGCGACGCGGATCGTCGGCAACACGACCACGGAGTGGGACCGCCTCATGCCCTACGCCCAGGCGCTGGTGGGGAACAAGAACTTCGCCGCCGCGGCCACGCTGTTGACGGGCATGCTCTCGAACATCCCGCAGATCGACGATGGCCGCCGCAAGACCGGCCGCGACATGGTCGCCCAGGCCTACGGCCGCATGGGTTCGGTCGGCCTCACCATCGACGACAACAGCCCGATTGCGCCGCTGCTCCAGGCGGTGCTCTATCTGCGGCTGGGCGATGAAAGCCTCGCCCTCGAAACATATCAGGCGAACAAGGAACTGTTCGCAGAGCACAAGACCGAGGTCCCGCTGGACCTGTTGTTGTTCGTGTGTAACAGCCAGCTTGCCGGCGGCACCGAGGCCGGTTTCGAGTTCGTCGAAGACGTGCTGCGAAGCTGGCTCGTCAAGCACAGCGAGTCGCAGCAGGTCGATCCGGCGGACAAGGCCAGGGTGCAGCTCCTGCTCGCCAAAAGCTTCTTCACCGCCCAGCGCTACGACATCGCCCGCATCGAGTACACCACGGTCATCAACCGCTATCCGGACACGGCCGAAGCTCTCGAAGCCGAGTTCGGCATCGGCGAGACGTTCATGGCTCAGAAGGTCTACGACCAGGCCGAGCAGGTCTTCGAAAAGCTCGCCGGCAGCCGCAATCCCGACGTGATCGTGCGGGCCGAGTTTTTGAAGGGCGTGCTCACCTATCGCCGTGGCGACCGCGACGAGGCCCGCGACATCTTCCGCGGCGTGCTCGAGAAAGTCCCCAGCGTCGAGCTGGCCAACCAGGCGCTGTTCAATCTGGCCGAGGTCTACGGCGATGAGGAACGCTACATCGACCAGTTGAACCTTTTGCGGACGGTCGGCCGACTCGGCCGCGCGAGCAAGCGCTGGCACCGTCCCGGCACGGCCCTGTCGATCGTCGTGCAGGACAGCGACCTGGGCATCAGCCGCGGACACCAGCGGATCCCCGTCAAGGTCCGCACCGAGCCGGGCGGCGACGAAGAGACGATCTACCTCGTCAGCGGCGGTGCCGGCAAGGGCCTGTTCCGCGGCGATCTGGAGACGCGGCTGGGCGAAGTCTCCAAGAACAACAATGCGCTCGAACTGACCGGCCGCGACGTCGTCCGCTGCGATTATCCGCAGGAGTTCAAGGCCGAGTTCAAGCACGTGCCGCTCTCCGACGTCGAAATCCGCATCGCCGCCGATGCGAAGTTCGAGGTCTCGTCCAGCCGCATCATCGACGAGGAAGAGGAGTCGTTCAGCGACCGGTTGGAGCGCGAGGCGCGTGAAGCGGAAAACGCCGATCAGCGCGTCTCCCAGGGCCGGCCGGCCAACCAGGTGAAGCCGGGCAACCTCATCTACGTCCGCGTGCAGGATCCGGACCGCGACCTCTCCGAACAGCCGGATAAGACCGTGGCGAAGCTCACCGCTGACAGCGGCGACGAGGTGCAGATTGAGCTGACGGAAACCGGGCCGCACACCGGCGTCTTCGAGGCCACTGCCAAGACGGGCGAACTGCCGGCCGGTGCGCAGGCCAGCGACACCGCCATCGAGCACAACCCGCTGATGGCCATCGACCGCGACGCGAAGACCTTCTGGCTCAGCGAGCCGGACGGCCAGGCCCCCAAGACGCTCACCGTCGATATGAAAGACCTCGAAACCGTCAGCCGCGTTCGCATCTCGACGCCCGAACTCGAGCGGAACGCCCCCGTCCGCGGCACGCTCTTAGGCTCCGACGACGGCCAGTTCTGGTTCCACCTCGCCGGCAACCCCGCCCGCGAGGCCGCCGAGCCCGTCGCCGAAGACTACGGCCGCATGAAGCAGCGGATCTTCGACGGCCGCCACACGAACTTCAGCACGTGGCAGCAGGTGGTCAACCTGTCGAAGAACTCGCAGCCGCTGGAAGACAAGGTCGTCGACGAACTCACCTATAGCGTCCCCGCCGACGCTGAGGACGCCAAGCGGCCGCGGACGGCGATCTGGCACGGCAAGCTCGTGCAGGAGCGCGCCGGGGCCGCCCGCATCGCCGTGAGGGGCGCGCTCACCGCCGTGGCCCTCGATGGCAACCTCGAATTGCCGCTCGGTCCCGGCAACCGGCACGTCGACGTCTGGCTGGAGCGCGGCACGCACGATTTGACGATCTTCTCCGCCGTCAACAACGCTTCCGACGGCGTAGAGGCCACGTGGATGCGCGCCGATCACAGCATCACGGGCGTCGTGCTGCGTCCGTTCCGCAAGAGCGACTTCGACCTCGACCAGCCCGCCGCCAAGCTGCAGCCAGAACCGAATGTTGCGGCCGCCGCGGCCCGCGAAATTCCGCTGTCGCTCGACACCGTGAAGGTCGAGAAGACGACCGAGCAGTTCGGCGTCGTCGACCAGAACGGCACGAAGACCGTCGGTGCGTGGCAGAACGCCAACGATTGGGTGCACTGGGAGTTCGACGTGCCGGCGGCCGGCGCGTATGACGTACTGCTCGACTACGCCCACGCCGGCGGCGGCAGCAAGTACAGCCTCGAGTTCGGCCTGGCATTGGGGCAGCCAGTGCTCACCGGCACGCTGGCCAACACCGGCGGCTGGGGCAACTTCCGCAACGACCGCATCGGCACGATCCTCGTGGCGGCAAGCGGCCGCTACAAGCTGGCCATCCGCCCCGTCGAACTGGTGAATGGGCACCTGATGGTCTTGAAGGGCGTGACGCTCAAGGCCGCCGACGGACCGCGCGTCATTG
>JAHWKJ010000297.1 GCA_019347905.1 Planctomycetota bacterium | reverse complement strand
GTCATTGGTCATTGGTCATTGGTCATTGGTCATTGGTCATTGGTCATTGGTCATTCCAACTACCTCTGCTCCGGCCGTGTGTTGAGGGCGATCGAATCGTCCAGCGCACGCAGCGCGCGCTGGGCGGCCTCGAACGTCCGCAGGCCGGAAACCATGTCGATCAACTCGAGCGGAATGCTGGTGTTCGGCTGCGCGCGGTAGCCCTGCCGCACCTCGGCGACGTTGTATTCCGGCTCGATGCGGCCCGGCGCCTGGAACATCGCGGTGCCCACGCGCTCCAGCTCATCGAGGTCGTCCTCGTCGAACGTCGCGATTCGCAACTGGGCGATCTCGATGCCGTCGGCCACGACCACGCCGTCGTCGCGAATTTCCACCGATCGCGTGCCGTCGGGAATGTTGATGGCCTGCGTGGTATCGGGATCGCCGACGATGTTCCCCTGCACGGGCATGCCGTTGTAGTTCTTGAGGAGGCCGTCTTCGTCGATCGTGAATACGCCGCTGCGCGTGTAGACGGGTCCGTTCGCTCCTTCGAGGATGAAAAAGCTGCGGTTCTGCTCGTCGGGCTGCCCGTCGATCATCACGTCGAAGGGATTGCCGGTGTGTTCGGGTGGGCCGGCGACAAAATCGGTGTGCACGCTGGGCCGCGTGCCGAGCAGCGCTTCATCGCCGAAGGCCGGCTCGAAGACGGCGATCCGCCGCAGGTAGCCCGGCTTGTTGGCCTCGGCCAGGTTGCGCGAGGTCACGTACTGCTGGACCTGCATCGCATTGAGGCCGGAGGCGGCGGCATAGAGACCGCGAATCATGGCTGTCCTTTTCCATGGCGCCCGCAGGAGGCGGGCACAGTCACGGCGATAATCCATATCGCCAAGGTCAGCTTTGCCCAAAAAAGGGGACAGTCCCCTTTATGTTGGCCCGTTGAGATTCGCTCCCCCGCACTCGGTAGGGGGACAGTCCCCTTTTTTGGGCAAAGCCGTCAGGGGCGGTTCACAGGCGGCCGGTCGGCACAGTCGCGTCGGAAAGCACGGGTGAAGCCCGCCGTGCCGGATGCGCCGCCGGCGCGCTCCGCAATGGGTTTGCTCGATAATCATCGTCGCCGGGGTCGAGAATCTCCACGAGCAAGCGCCCGGCGGCCGGTGCGCGCCGCCGCTACGCGCGAAGTCTTCGGAGCGACCGCCAGATCCGTCAAAGTTTGCGCAAAGCGGCGGTGCGGACGAGCCGCTGCTAAACTGCACTCGGGCGCCGCAGTTACGTTCGGAGCAGGACATGGCCCTTCGCGCGCGAAGCAACATTGGCTCACTGGCGGCGGTTGCGCTTTTACTCGCTGCTGGATGCGGCACGCCGCGCAGCGTCGTCTGGACCTCTGACTCGTCGGCGCTCATCTACGTGAGCGACGACGGCAGCATCGCGCGCTTCGATCTCGCCAGCGGCGCCCACTGGCCCGTCGTGCCGCCCACCAAAACGCTGACGGTCATTCCCGCCGTCTCGCCCGACGGCGGCGAATACGCGGTGCTGCGGATCGGCTCGCGGACCGGCTTCGACGTATTGCAGACGGTGATCTTCGACGCCGAAGGTCGCGAAGTCGCCGCCTCGCCGCCCGCGACGTGGCCCGTTTACAACGGCCGGATCAACCGCGAGAGTCCGCGACCTGCCGCGGCGCTGTGGGCGCGACGCGACTCCGACGGCCGCAACTTCCTGCTGTTCTGGTACACCAGTCCGTTGGACGGCACATTCCGCTTCGGCGTCTTCAATGTCGAAACCGCGGAATTTAAGCCCATCGTCGAGACAGTGCCGCTGGTCGATGCGCTCAACGTGGGCCTTTCGCCGATCCGCCCCGATGGTGAAGGCTTTCTGGCGGTGCGCGGCAGGTTCGACGGGTTCACGAATCTATACTTCGTCGATTGGGACGGCTGGGAGCATCCGCTGAATGCGGCGCCGGCGGTGCGGGCGTTCGAGGAGCGCACGCGGCCGGATCTGGATCTGGAGGAGAACCCTCTCCTGGCGCAGCTTCTGCTGCCCGGACGGCTGCCGCCGCCGCCGTTCTACCCCGATCTTCCCCCGCCGCCATTTCTGCCGCCGTATCCGTTCGAGCCGCGGATTCCACCGCTGCCGCTGCCGATTCCGCTGCCGCCGCCGCCGGACGAGCCGGAACCTTTGGAAATGAGCGGCCGGTTGCCGATCGCCAATCTCGGCTGGCAGGGGCCGGTGCTCGACATCATCGTCGGCGAGGGTCTGTTGCGGGCGAACACGCGCGACCAGCAGGTGATTTACGTCGAGGACAACGACCTGCGGCTGCAGCGAGAGTACCTGGCCGAGGAGAAGATCTTCCACTACACGCCCATCGGCACGGGTCCGTATGCGGTGCAGCTTCGCGTGGACTGGAAGGGCGAGGGCCAGCGATATGTGGTTGAGCTGGCCGATCGTCGCGGCAACCGCTCGCGTCCCCTGGGTGTGGTGTCCGTGGCCGCACCGTTCGCGCCGATCGTGCCCGCGCCCGACGGCCGCAAAGTCGCGGCGACAACGGCCGACCACGACGGCCGCGTGTGGACCACGGTCATCGACGAGCAGGGCCGCTCGCTGGCCGTCTTCCAGGTGAGCGGCCCCGGCTGGGCCGAATCGCTCTCCGGCCCGCAGCCGCCCCTGGGCCGCGATGTCGCCTCGCGCGAAACCCGAAGGACGAAATCCGAATGAACCGTTTAGCCGCGACTCGACAGAGGAGCGCTCTGTATCCGAAAGGCGCTCAGGCGAGAGCGCTCCTCTGTCGAGTCGCGGCTAAACTGGCACTATGTCATTCGTCATTCGCCCCACCGCCCTCTTGCAACGCCCTCGCGCTCACCTAGAATGGAGTTTGGCCCCACTCCACATCTGAGCTTCCGCGATGGCCAGGAAATACCTCACGCTCGAAGAAGCGGCCGCGGCCGCCGGCATCAGCACCGACGAACTCAAGCAGCTTCGCGAAAGCGGCCGCATCCGCGGTTTCGCCGACCGCGGCGCGTGGAAGTTCAAGCCTGAAGACATCGAGGAGCTGGGCCGCAGCCGGCAGGCCGATTCCAATCCCGACGTGCCCATTCTCGCCGACGATGACGACGACGAGCTGGTCAGCGTCGGCTCCAGCGTCGTACTGGCCGCTGCCGATTCCTCCGTCGGGTCGTCGGTGCTGGCCGCCGACGAAGACGAACTCGGCGAGCAGCCCACCGTCGTCCGCTCCAGCGTGCTGGATGACGAGCCGATCGTGGGCGGCGGAACCTCCGACAGCGACGTGCGGCTGATCCTCGACGACAGCCTCGCCGAAAGCGACAGCGATCCCGAAATCGATCTGGGCGGCTTGTCCGATTCCGACAGCGACGTGAGGCTGGTGGAAGACTCGCGGCCGTCGCTGGTCGATAGCGACAGCGACGTGCGGCTGATGCCCGAAGTCGAAGAGGCCGAAAGTGCGAGCGACAGCGACAGCGACGTGAAGCTGGTGCCCTCGCCGGCTCCGGGCAGCGACAGCGACGTGCGGCTGGTCTCGGACGATCTGACCCAGGGCAGCGACAGCGACGTGAAGCTCCTGCACGCGACGAGCGACAGCGACGTGCGGCTGATGCCCTCCAGGAGCGGTGTCGGCGCAGCTCGCGCGGCCGCGGACGACGAGGAGATCGCGGCGTTGAGCGACGACAGCGGGATCTCCCTCGGCGCGGCGTCCGACGTGGCCCTCGCGGCGGAAAGCGGCGTCTCGTTGGAGAGCGTCGGCGACAGTGGCATCGCCCTCGACAGCATGGACAGCGGCATCGCCCTCTCCGACGACTCGATCACGCTGGGCGGCGACAGCGGTATCGCGCTCGATGCGGCCGACAGCGGGATCGCGCTCGACGGGGGCGCCGACAGCGGCATCGCGCTCGACGGAGACGACGACCTACATTCGACCGTTCCCATGCTGGAGTCGCTCGACAGCGACGACGAGTTATCCGGCACCAACCTGGAGCTTCCCGCCCTTGAGGAAGACGACAGCGAGTTTGAGCTGGCAATGAGCGACGAGGTCCAGCCCGCCCGCGGCGGCGCCGGCGACACCAGCGTCATCCTGTTCGACGATGACGAAGAGATCGACGACCGGGCGGCCACCGTCGTGAAGCGCGGCGGCGACGCCGACCTCGAAGAGTTTGACGAGTTCGGCGCCGGCGACGACTTCGACGAAGACCTGGAAGTGGCCGAAGACGTCGTGGGCGAGGACGACGAGCTGGACGATCTCGACGTCTTCGACGCCGACGACGCCGACTTCGACGAGGGTTTCGAGACCGGCGCCAGTCACGCGGAGTTCGTCGCCCCTGCCGGCGTGGGCGCGGTGCCGGTGGCCGTCGAGCACGAATGGGGCGCGGGGACGTTTGCGGGCCTCCTGGCCTGCACGGTGCTGATGGCGCTGGTGGGCATGATGACCTTCGACCTCGTGCGCTACATGTGGCACGCCGGGGCGGAAGACGCGGTCTTCAGCAGCCCGCTGCTGGACATGTTCAAAGATATGATCTGAAAGAGGGTCAAAGGTCGAAAAGTCGCAAGTCGAAAGGGCCGGAGGCTGATTTCAGGCCTCTTCGACTTTCGACTCTTCGACGTTCGACCTCCGCCGGATGACCGACCGACTCCGCTACCTGCTCCTGCAGGTCCGCAACCCGGGCGACCCCATGCGCGGGCACGAGGTGCGGTCCTTCGCCCGCGTGCTCGATTGTGCTCCCGAGCGGATCGTCGTCTTCGATCTGTTATCCGGGTCCGTGTCGCCCGCGCAACTGCAGGGCGTGGACATGTTGCTGCTCGGCGGCAGCGGCCATTACTCGGCGGCCGGCGAAGGCGTATGGCTGGAGCGGGCGATGGAATCGCTCCGCCTGGTGTACGAATCCCGCTGCCCAACGTTCGCCTCCTGCTGGGGATTTCAGGCGCTGGCCCGTGCATTGGGCGGCCGCGTGGTGCACGACCTGTCGCACGCCGAGGTCGGCACGCACGAGCTGTTCCTCACCCCCGCCGGCCGGACCGACCCCGTGTTCTCACCGCTGGGCGAGCGGTTCTACGGCCAAATGGGCCACGAAGATCGCGTGGTGGAACTGCCGCCGGGCGCGACGCTGCTGGCTTCGTCGGCTCTGGTCGAGAACCAGGCCTACCGCTTCGACGACCGGCCGATCTACTGCACCCAGTTCCATTCAGAACTGAACCGCGACGATCTGCTGCTGCGCGTGCAGACTTACCCGAAATACATCGAACGCATCGCTGGGCTGCCTCCGGAACGCTTCCCGGAGCTGCTCAAAGACTCGCCCGAAACTGAGCCCCTGCTGCGCCGCTTTGTGCGGCTGGTGTTTGGCGAGTAAGAAGCGCGATCAGGGCGTTGCCGCGTCGCTGGGCAGCAGGCGCACGATGTGCGACAGCGCAACCGTCTCGTAACGCTCATACACCGGAGGTTCCATCCCATCGGGCGGAAAGAAAACCATGGCAGCCGATGGCCCAACCATCACGAATTCGGGATGGGACACCTCATATTCGGTGCCGTCAGAAACGACAATCCGCAACAGCCGAAACGGCCGCTTTCGCAACGCTTCAACGAGATCGAATTGGCCCACGGGCATCGCCTCCGAGCCTGATTTCAGATTGGCCACATCAACCATTATATGCCTTGGCGCAGGACGTGCTACGTTCAACTTACCACCGCTCCACCGGCCCGGCGGGCCCCGGCACGTGGAAGTCTTGGCGCACGCCGTCGCGGCGGCCGCGCGCAGGGCCGGCGGCCGCGATTGCGGCCAGGGCCGCTTCCAGCTCGGGCTTTGTTTTCGCCAGTTGGAACCGGTGCCGCAGTGCCGCGCAGATGCGCATGGACTTCAAGTACCAGTGGCCCATCTTGCGGAAGATGACGATCGCCAGTTCGGCCCCGCGCAGCTCTTCGAGATAGGCGAACTGCCGTCGCAATAGCTCCAGCCGATCGTCGAACGTGCCGGCGGGCTCCCACGTCCCGATTTGTTCCCACTCGACGAGCTGCCGGAAGATCCACGGGTTGGCCAGCGCACCGCGACCGATCGAGACGCCGCGGCAGCCGGTCTCGGCGAGCATCCGGGCGGCGTCGGCAACGTTCAGCACGTCGCCGTTGCCGATGACGGGGATGCGCTCGACGACTTCGACCACGCGGCGGATCCCGTCGCGGTCGACTGTTCCGCGGAAGCCCTGCTCGCGCGTGCGGCCGTGGATGGCGACGGCCGCGACGCCGGCCTGCTCGAATTCGCGGGCGAAGCGCGGGGCTGTGATCGTCCGCTCGTCCCAGCCCAGACGCATCTTCACCGTCACGGGAACGCGCACCGCGTCCACCACCTGTCGCACGAGGTCGACCGTCTGTGAGGGCGAACACATCAGGCTGGCCCCGGCGCCGCCTTTGGTGATTCGTTCGACCGGGCAGCCCATGTTGATATCGATCGAATCGACGCCGCGGGCCTCCAGAAGCTGCGCCGCCTCCCGCATCTCGCTGGCATCGCTGCCGAAGATCTGCACGGCGAACGGCGAGTCTTCCGCACAAGTCTCGATGAGTTGCAGGCTGCGCTCGTTGCCTCTGAGCAGTCCCCGGGCGTTCACAAGATCCGTCGTCGCCAGTCCCACGCCGCCCAGCTCGCGCACGATCCGCCGGAACGGCAGGTTCGTATACCCCGCCAGCGGCGACAGCAGATACCGCGACGCCAGCCGCAATTGTCCGTAAGCCAGCGGCGGAGGAATCCCTCCGGGCAGCGGAAATACAAGCCGCGCAGCGGCGAAGTTCCCCCCCTTACTAAGGGGGGGCCAGGGGGGGTCTACAACGCCAGCCATCTCCATTTTCAAGCGCTACCGGTGACGTAACATTCCCGTAACTGTGACCCGGAAGCCCCATGGCGGCTCTGGACGCCACTCTATCGTATCCAGGAGAATCGGGAAACTTTCCCCGCCCGTTACCGTCTAATCATCGCCGTACAACGACTTCATTGCCGCAAAAAGTCGCAGAAGGCGCAAAAAACAGTTCGGCGACAGCGGCTGTCTTTTGCGCCTTCTGCGCCTCTTTGCGGCAACAATCGCCAATTCACAATGCAATCTGCGTCGGAGAGGGATTCCATGCGATTCGTCACCTTGCTGTTCGCCGCGGCATCAATAGTCGCGGCATGGTCAGGAATTCCTGCGGCGGCCGAGGACGGAAAACCGCAGGTCACGTCGCTGCCCGAGATTCCGCGGCCCATCCACGAAGCGCTGCAGGACGAACGCTTCGACGATGCGCTGAAGCTGATTGACGAAGCCATCGCGAAGCCGAAAGCGGCGGCGGCAGACTATCTCCTGTACCTCAAGGGGCGGGCGCTCACGGAGCTGGCCCGCTACGACGAGGCCCGCCAGACGTTCGCCCGCCTGGAGAAAGACCATCCCGAAAGCCGCTGGGTGGCGCGGGCCCGCTTCGGCAGGGCCGACACCTTCGCCCGCCAGCGCAACTACAGCGAAGCGGGGCTGATCTACCAGGCCGAAGCCGAGCGGCTGCTCTCGGAAGACCGCCGCGACGAGCTGGCCGGCATCTACCTGGAGTTCGCCGACCGCTATTTCGAGGGCGTCCCGGTCGAAGGCCCCGGCAGCCGCAAGCAGCCGGATTACCAGCAGGCGCTCACGTATTACCAGGAGGCGCTCAGGGTCCGCCCCGGTCTCGATCTGGAGCAGAAGATCGAGTTGCGGATCGCCCGCTCGTACCAGGAGCTGGGCCAGCATGCCGAGGCGATCGCGGCGTATCAGCAGTTCGTGAAGGAGCACGCGTCGGACGACACGCCGGACGCCCGCCGCGCCCCCGTGCAGATGGAAGTCGAAGCCCGCTTCCGTCTGGCCGAAGCGCAGCTCGCCGCCGGCCAGCCCGCCGAAGCCCGCAAGACGTGGGAAGACTTCCTCGCCGACGAGCGGATGCAGGAACACGGCGGCGATTTT
>JAHWKJ010000296.1 GCA_019347905.1 Planctomycetota bacterium | reverse complement strand
ACGGCCGCCGCCCTTAAAGACCACCTTACAAACTTTTACGACCGGCTCGGTCGGCGGCCGCGGCGGAACCGGCGCCGCGGCTGGCTCGTCCGGCGGCTGGCGACGGCCACGGCCGCACTGGGATTGTCGGCCATGCTGTGGTTGCTGCTGGCGTCGCCGGTCGAGCCCGAGCAGCGCGTGATGACCGTACCCATCGTCTACCGTGGGCTGCCCGAAGGCTGGGGGATCGACGATCCCGCGCCGCATGAGGCCCGGCTCTCGCTGTTCGGCACTCGACGCGCCTTCGAACGCCTGCCACCTGGCAAGCCCCCCACTGTGGCCATCGACCTGAACCGTGCCGTGCTGGGCGCCCGAACGGTAAAGCTCAGCGAACGGGGCATCCAGGGCCTGCCCGAGGATTTGGAGGTGCTCAGCATCGAGCCGGAGACGGCTCGCGTCCGGGTGTACCGCTCTCGGCAGGTGCGCGTGCCGGTGCGTCTCGTCACCGAGGGAATTCCTCCCGCGGGGCTGGAAGTGATCGGACAGGAGACGGAGCCTTCGCAGGTGACCGCGCGGTTTCGCGATCGCGGCGCTCAGACGTTTTCCGCGATTCCGACGCGGCCGATTGATCTGGAAGGCCTCACGGAAAGCACCACGCTGCCGGTCCGTCTCGATCCACCCGCCGACGTCGAAATCGTGGAACCAGCCTCGGGTAGCGTAACGGCTACGATCCGGCTGGCCCCGCGGCAGGAGGCGCGCGCGAACGACGCGGGCACCAGACGCTGACCTCCCTCCGCTCGCGTGAGTGGCGTGCCGAGCGGCGTGAGCCGCCGGGTGCCGGCTGCAGTGCAAAGTGCGCAAGCTGCGCGGAGCCTCCCGGTCGGGCGAACCGTAACCGCTCCGTCGCCGCAAGCTGCGCTGCTGCGAACGTTACGACCAGCGCTTGGCGAAGTCTCATGGCCGTGCCGGTCGATTTTTGACAAAGCCATGTCCACCGGCTTTGCAGGATCTCGTTCTCTCGATGAGCGTAGGCGCCGCCGCCTGGCGTCGGAAGCCGAAACCGGTCCTGCGCGCGCGGAGGAAGATCTGTCGACGGAAATGCCCGGCTCACGCGCGGCGGTCGCCTCAGGCAAATCGCTTCCGGATCCGCGCTTTCCGCTGAAGAAAGTCATCTCGCCGCGCGGCTGGAAGCTGGGGGTCGTGGTGGCGCTGGCCCTCGTGCCGGCGGGGGTGCTGCTGTCGGCGCCGGCCTGGTTATCGAAACTCGATTCCATCCTCGCCGCGGAAATCGGTGCGCTGGCGAGCCTGCCGGACGGGCCGCTCGCGCGGCTGTACGGCGGCGTGCTGTTGGCGCTGTCCGCGCAACTGGCCCTGATTGTGTGGTGGGCGCGCTCGCGGAGCCTGCGCGATTTCGGCGGCCGCTATCGCGTGTGGATCTGGGCCTCGCTGACACTCTGTGTCGCGGCGGCGTGCCTGGTGACGGGCTTGCATCGGGCTGGAGCCCGCGTGGCGGCAGCGTGGGGACGGCCCGAGATGACTCTTCGCCCCGAGTTGTGCTGGATGCTTCCCGCGGGCCTTTGGGGGCTCGTGATGCTGCGCGGTCTGCATCGCGATATGCGGGGCTGCCGCACGGCCACTGCGCTCTTGTGGGTCGCCGTCCTGGGGTGGACGGCGGCCGCGGCGATCCGTATGAGCGGCCACGACCCACACATCGCGGGACTGCTGGCCCAGGCGGAACTTGGTGAACCGCAGCTTGTTGCAGGGCTGTCGATGCTGGGATGGGCGAGCCTCTTCGCGTCTTTGCTGACGCATGCGCGATACGTCGTCTACGTCTCGCCGGAGGCTCCACCGCTCCCCGTGCCGCTGTGGCAACGCCTGCTCGTCCGGTGGCGTCGCCGAAGAATGGCGTCTGAACCCACGCCGGCACCCTCGCCGGTCGACAGCGCCGAGCCGTCCCTCACACTCCCGGCCCCGGTGAAAGCACCGCCCCCTGCCGCGCCGGACGAAGTGCTCGAAAAGCGGCCGGTGAAACAGCACTCGCCCGCGCAGCCGGCACCGGCGAGTTCGGCGACCGCGAAGAACGAGCCGCCGGACGATGAGCTGGACGACGATGACAACGACGCGACGCACCGGCTGGACGGCCCACAGAAAGACGCCTTGAAGGGACTCAGCAAGCGCGAACGCCGCAAGCTCCGCAAAGAATGGCGCGAGCAGCAACGGGAAAGTCGTGTGGATTGAAATCCACACTACGAGAAGCCACGCGCAGCAAACGTCGCGACTGCTCACTCCACGTCGCGAATGAGCTTCAGCGGCCGGTCCGCGGCAATCTCGCCGAACACGCGCTTCAGCTCCCGCTCGTATTGGTTCACGCTGCGTCCGCCCGGCACGTTGAAGTGCGTGCCCTGGGTGATGTCCGCGATTTCCTGCATCAGGGCCGTATCGGCGGTCACGCCGAGGCTGGTCGTGGTGATCTTGATCCCGGCCCGCCGCGCGAGCTCCGCCTCATCCAGCGCAAACTGCCGCGGACTTGCGCCCGTCGACGAGCGGTTGGCGATGCCGTCGGTCATGAGCACCATCATCCGCACGGCCCCGCGGCGGGAGTTTGTCTCCAGCTCCTGGCGGGCGGTCCGCATGCCGGCGCCGATGTTCGTGTAGTGGTCGTAATGCCCGGCCTGCCGCTCGCGCGAGATCTTCTTAATCAGTTTGTAATCGTGCACCAGCGGACTTTCGAGCTTGGCACCGTCGCTCTGCGGAAACGTGTAGACGGACAAGCCCACCTGGTCCTCCGCGTTGACGGCCACCAGGTAATCGAGGAACAGGTCGGTCGCGTCCTTGAGGGCCGTGATCGGCTGCTGGCTCGCCTTCCACAGATCCGGCGTCTCCCGGTGCATGGGCTTGTTCTTGTTCCAGAAGTTGATCAGCGTCAGCAGACCGAACTTCGCCCGGTAGCCGGCCGCTTCCACGTCGCTGTCGTACCACGGCTGCCCCCAGCGGTGCGAGCGAGCGTACTCGATGTAATCGTCCCACCGGCCAGAAGGATACGGGTATGGCACCGCGTCGAGGCCCAGTCCGCGGCGGATGTTCGCGTTGTCGAAGAAGTCGAACCCTTCACCGTAGCCCGGCCCCGCGCCGCTGTCGTTGGAGCCTGATTTGATCCAGCAGCGAACAATGGGCCGGCCGCGGTTCGAGCCGGTGCCGGAGAACGTGCCGCGCGGCTTCTTCAGCCCGTCGAACTTCTCCCGGCGGCCGTTGTCGAATTCCAGCACGACGTTCGAGAGGTCCTTCGTCGACGCCACGTCGATCGACGTCCACTGCCACGTCACATCGATGTGCGGAATGGCCCCGCTGGCCGGCTGGCCGGGCACCGTGACCCACTGCGGCTCGAAATCCAGCTTTCCATACACGGGTGAACCGAGGTCTTCCCACATCTGCCGAATGTTGCCGATGACGGCCGACCGGCCCAGCGAGTCAATCGCCGCCAGCTCGCTGTCGTCGTTCATCGAAGCGGAGTAGTCGAGCACGAGCATGATGTCGCGCGGCTGGAAGGTGGCGACGGCGGAGACTTCGATCGACGCTTTATCGTGCCCGATGACGGGCGCGAACAGCAGCGGCAGGCGGTTGTCGGCGACCGCCTGGCCCTTCCGTCTCCCGGCCGTGCGGGAGGCGGTCACGCGCACGATGTTGAATGGTTCAGCGCCCCACTCGTAGCGGAACTGTCCGCGATCGGGATCGTAGGTGCGGCGACCCAGCTCAACTTTGCCCGCGTGGCCCGCGACCGAGACGCGCGGTTCGTTCCCCGCGCGGTGCCTTTCGGCCACGTCGCTCGCCGCCTGCCGCACGCGCGCCGCCACCTTGCCCTGCGGCTCGTAAGGATTCAGCTCCTGTGCACCGGCGAGGGCCGCCGCGTCGACGGCGTTCTGGAGCTGCGCCTTGGTCATCGCGATGTAGCCCACGTCGACCGAGAAGGCGACGAAGGCCAGGATCAGGATCATCAGGGCGGCCGCCATGACGATGACCGCGCCGCGGCGAGCGTCGCCGGCGCCGGATGTCTTTCGAATCGTCGCAAGCGTGGAGCGGATCATGGGGTAACTCGGTGTCGCTGCGGAATGTTCCACACAACTCTAGATTGCACCGACCGGCCCGCAAGCCGTTTGTGGAGAGGCGCTGCGGTTTTTCCCTCCAACGTGCTGCTAAGAGACTCGCGACCGGACCTGCCGGTGCAGCCGTCCCCACACGTAGCCTGCGTCTTCGCGGACGTCGATCCAGCTCGAAAGCCGCTGCCGCCACCACTCGCGGGGCCGCACGGTCGGGTGCAGCGTCTCTCCCCGCGGGCCGCGGACGCGCGAGTCGCGGTGCGAAATCGAACACAGCCAGCCGGTGCCGGCCACGCGGGCGAATTCCGCCAGCACCGGCTCGACCTCCTCGGGCAGAAGATGCTCCAGCACGTCGAACGCCGTCACCCAGTCGAACGCCGCGTTGCAGAACGGCAGCGCATGGGCGGCGGCATGCAGGTCCGCACCCGCATGCACGAAATCGATGCCCATTGCCGCCACGCCGCGGGAACGCAATTCGCGCACGAAGCGATTGTCGCCGCAGCCCACATCCAGCACCGACGCCGGCCTTTGGGCGAACAGCAACTCCAACGCCGCGGCGCCATGGCAGCTCGACCCATATCGGGGATCGCGGAGCAGGACGTCTGCGTACTTCGCGCGTTCCTGACGCCGACGCTCCTTCAATGACCGTGGTTTCCTGCTGTCGTGCACGACGGGTTCCGATGTGTCCGAAGGTCTTTGCGCTCTTGCGACGAATCCGCTCAGGCTATGAGTCCAACCACGGATCACATGGATATCACGGATCCGTGAAATCCGTGCTATCCGTGGTTGAAGTCGCTGAGGCAAGTAAGCGTGTTCATCGCTTCCATCGTTCCGCCGGCGGTTTCGATGCGATGATGGATGCGGCGGCAGTTCTCGCCGAACCAGCTTGCGGGTTTGGCGACATGCGGGCCTCCCTCGAAGTACGGTGAGTAACCGCCGGATGCATCGATCCCGAGCGTGAAGAACTGCCGGTAGCCGTGAGCGAGCA
This sequence comes from Planctomycetota bacterium, assembly GCA_019347905.1. Taxonomy (GTDB): domain Bacteria; phylum Planctomycetota; class Planctomycetia; order Planctomycetales; family Planctomycetaceae; genus JAHWKJ01. The sequence continues at coordinate 2,880 of JAHWKJ010000296.1, read as the reverse complement.
GCCATGCCGCGGCCGATTCGCCCACGGAAAGCATTCGACCGAAGTACGGCAGTCGCGGATCGCGCCGCGGGTTAGTGTGCAACTCGAACAGCTCGACGCGCACACCATCCGGAAGGCCATCGACGCAATCCCGCCAGTCGAGGAGCCGACCGCCGCGCGTGTCGCCATGCAGTCGTGCCGGCAGCACGAGTGTGGCCGCCCGCGCGAGGTCGTCGGAGTTCAGATCCTGCAGCGCGGACGTGTCGTTGACGAACAGGTAGTCGGCCCGCTTGCAGAGTCGGATTGCGGCATTCAGTGCGGCGATCTCGAAACCTGGCACGGCAGCGACCGGCCGCGCCGTCGGGCCTTTGCCGACGAGTAGAATTGGATTCACGCGCTGGCCATCCATGGCACACTCGGATTTCGCCTGCCCTAGTCCCGCCCGGCCGTTTCGGCGTCCGCCGCCGGCTGCTTCAACCCGTCCACCAGCTTTTGAAACGCCTCCTCGCCGCGCACCGGATCGAGGTCGGGATCGATCTCGATGAGCGCCACCGACCGATAGCCTTCCGCCACGGCCTTCTGGAGGGCGCCGATGGCTTGACGCGAATACTGCGCGGCCGCCGCCTTGTCAGAGGCGGCCGCGGCGGCGGCAAGGGCGTAGCCGCCCGCGACCTGGTACAACAGGCTCGCGTCCTTTGGCGCACGCTGTTCGAGGTCGCCCGCGATTCCGGCGGCTTCGGCGTGCTCGCCGCAGCGCGCCAGTGCCAGCATCAAATCGGCCTGCAATGTGAGGTCGTCCTTGTCCTTCTCGGCGAGGCGGCGGCGGATGTCCCGCGAGGTCTCGAAGTGCGTGCGGGCCGCTTCGCCATCGCCCGCTTCCAGCACGGCCGTTGCCAGACCGTAGTACGCGGTGCCGAGCATCCGCTGCACGGAGGCGTCGTTGGGGTCGTCCGCCGCCACGGCCTTGAGCAACTCGACCGCCTGCTGGTACTCGTCGCGAGCTTTCTGCGGACGGTCGGCCAGCAGGTGGGCCACTCCAAGCTGATTGTGCACGAAGGCGACGTTGCCGCGGCCGCTCAGCAAGCCGGGATCGGCAGCCCGCACCTGCTCGAGGGCCTTCAAGGTTTCTGTGTAGGTTTCGATGGCCGCATCGAGCTTTCCGCGATTGATCGCGATGCCGGCGAGTTCCAGTTGAGCTCCGCTGAATTCGCGCAGTGCCGGGATGTTCTGCGGGGCCTTTTGAAGCCATTCGCGGCGAAGCTCCAGGCCCTTGCTGTTGTAGACGAGTGCCTCGTCCGGGCGACCCAGGGCCAGCGAGATGCGGGCGAGATGGCCGTAGGAGTCGCTCAGCTCCTGCTTGACGAACAGCGGGTCCGGATGCATCGGCAGCGCCGTCTCCCGCTCGCGGAGCGACTGCTCGAAGTAGCCGCGGGCTTTCGGTGCATCGCCCATTCGCTGGGCCGCCTTCCCGAGATTGACGTACGAGCGGCCGAGATTCAGATGGGAGTTGTAGGGCTTGTTTGGGTCGGGCGTGCGGGTCATCAGCAAGACGATCTCGTGGGTCTTCACGTACTGCCCATGGGCCTGTTCGGCGAGGCCTGTTTCCAGCAGCACGTCGCCCATGGTGCGGTGCGCGCGGGCCATCACCAGATCGGCGGAAGGCCCGGTCCCGGTGTCGGCGATCTTGTCGAGGCCATCCATGGCCGTCAGCAGCAGCTTTTCGCGCACCGGTTGCGACTGCGGCAGCGTTTGCAGGTCATTCTGGGCCCGTTCGACCAGTGTGTTGAGGGCCGTCAGTGCCAGATCGCGTTGGCCGCGGGCGAGGCCAGCGTTTTTCTCCGCCAGCGCGCCGTTCTCGATGGCCCGCCGCTCGTTCTCCTTCGCCAGGGCTTCGTTCTCGCGGGCGATGCGGGCGTTGTCGTTTGCCCGGTTGCGCTCGCGGACCGCCTGCTGCTTCTGGTCGTAAACAAGCGCGGCTGCGGCCGGTCCGCCGATCATCAGGCACAGGGCGAGCACCAGTGCCACGCCGCCCGCAATGGACAGCGACGGGTTCCGCCGGCACCACCGCCACGTGCGCTCCATGCGCCCGATCGGCCGCGCGACGATCGGCTCGTCGTTGAGATACCGCTCCAAGTCCTCCGCCAGGGCCTCGGCGCTCTCGTACCGGCTGTGCGGCTCCTTCTGTAGCGCCTTCATGCAGATCGTTTCGAGGTCGCGCGGGAGGGTCGGCTGCAAGCGCGAGGGCGGCACCGGCTCCTGCTGGCGAAGCTGCATCACGGTTTCGAGCGGGGTCGGCCCCTGGAACGGCGGCCGCCCAGTGACAAGCGCGTACAGCATCGCCCCCAGCGCGTAGATGTCGGCCAGCGGCCCCACGTCGGTCTTGCCCCATGCCTGCTCGGGCGCCATGTAGCTGGGCGTGCCGACGATCGTCCCGGTCCTCGTCTCGCTGGAATTCGCCTCGACCCGTTTGACGAGGCCGAAGTCGGTCACCTTCGGCATGCCGTCGGACGTGAGCAGCACATTGGCCGGCTTGAGATCGCGGTGCACGATCCCCCGCTGGTGCGCGTAGTGCATGGCCCGAGCCAGCGTGACGATCAGCTCCGCCGCCCGCCGCGGTTGCATGGGCTTGCCGCCGCGCTCCGCCTCGAGCGACGGGCCGTCGATAAACTCCAGCGAAAAGAACGGCAGCCCCTTCGACTCGCCGATGTCGAAAATCTGGACGATGTTCGGGTGCTGAAGCTGCGCGACGGCCTCGGCTTCCGTTTTGAAGCGGGCCACGTGCTCGGCCCCCGCATGGTCGCCGGCGAGAATCATCTTCAGGGCCACCTGCCGGTTGAGCCCTTTCTGCCGCGCCCGATAAACCACACCCATTCCGCCGCGGCCCAGCACGCCGCGAATCTC